>JAFZIX010000161.1 GCA_017554135.1 Bacteroidales bacterium
GCATCTGGTTTGGGACCAGAGGGTCGCATGTTCGAGTCATGTCACCCCGACGATTTTGATACATTATCATAATTATTGTTAACTTTGTAACATGCGTACGATTGGTAAGATACTGGCTGTAGCCCTTCTGTTTCTGGCAGGAGCGGTTCGCATGTCCGCCGCAACCGAGAGTGTGAACATCCGTTTCCGCTTCAGCAAGTCGGAGCCGGCCGATTTCACCAAACTCGAAGAAATCCTCACGGGCCCCAACGCCTCGAAGGTCGTCGGAATCGAATTGAGGGCGAGTTCCTCGCCGGACGGCCCTTACTGGCTGAACAAGCAGATAGCAGGGGAGCGCGCGACGTACGTAGCAGACAAAGTAAAAGCGCTCTGCCCTTCGCTTGGCGAGGATGCGTTCAAGAGCACTATCGTGGCGGAAGACTGGGCCGGCGTCGCCAAATGGCTCCGCCGTTCCGGCAAAGGCTATAAGGATGAAGCGCTGAAGATAGTTAACGAAACTCCGCTCGCCGAGAGGGAAGCCAAGTTGAAAGATCTCTGGGCCGGAGAGGCCTGGGACGATATGATGCGTTCCGCTTTCCCGGCTCTCCGTTCCGTGCGCGTGACCGTGACGTTCGCTGAGGAAGAAAAGGTCGAACCTAAAGTAACACTTGAGGTGAAGCCGACAGCGGCTCCGGTCGACAGTGGAAGCGTCAAGATTTGTTTCGCGTCTGGAATGCGTTATCTTCGCCCGGATTTGGGCAATAATCTTGCTGCATTCCAGGAAATCGATAAAATGGCCGGGTCCGGCAAGTCCTTGAGAATTGTCTCCTTGACTTCTCCCGAGGGAGATCCGACGAGCAACGCCGCTCTCGCGAAAAACAGGGCGAACTGTCTGGTGGTCTATTTGAAGGAGAACTTCAAACTTGCTGACGAGAAGATGATCATCGATGCCCGTGGTGAAGACTGGGACGGTTTATACCGCGAGGTGCACAAGACCTACCAGGAGGCCAACCGCGAGAAGGTTCTGGAAATCCTTGGCAACGATGCTTTGACCGGCGGGGCCAAGAAAGCAGCCATCAGGGGCCTTGATAAAGGCGCTACCTGGAAGCATCTTGTTAAGAATCAAATGCCGGAGTTGAGGGCGATCTACGTATCTTCAGAGTAGATTTGTTTCAAATCCTAATGTTACGAAACCTTATCTACGGAGGCTATCCAAACCTTCGGTGTAACCCCAGTAACCTTCTTGAAGATAGTGTTGAATGACGATGCGCTTAGGAATCCGCTATGGGTTGCTATCTCATCCTGCCTGGCGTCCCGATGCGTGAGAATATACTGCTGAGCGTAGTCGACTCTCAAGGTGTTGACAAGCTCCGGGAAGCCCATATTATAGGTGTTGTTCACCATCTTGGAGACATAGGTCTTATTTGAATGCAACTCATCCGCCACATCGTCCAGGGTCAGTTTAGGCTGCAGGAACTCTTGTTTGTCTACCATAAGGCTCTGGAAGCGGCCAATAAGGCTGTCATCATCCAGGGGTGTAGTGGGAACGGCCTTGAATATGCTCTCAGCAAGGCGTGTCTTCTCCCCACCATTATCTCCCGACTCGACCCATTCGATTGAACTCAGACTATCGGAAACCTTTATCTGAATGTGTTTCAGGGTTTCTTCATCGGCTTCTTCCAGCATTTCATCTAATACTCTACTTACTACTTCGGCCTTGTTTGATGCATTATAGTTGTAGCGTACCAGATATTTGAAATCATGCCAGGACACCTTCGAGTGGAAGCCATACATTGCATTCAGACCGAAGATAAAGAGTGAAACCATGATAATGGAAGCAGATGCTATTGCAGCCCAGGCTTGAGCGGTATATAGGTTGTCCGACAGGATAATCCGCAGGATCATTATTCCCAGAGGCATTGAAAACGCATAGATCTGCAGGCGTACAAGGCTTACCTGTTTACCTTTAAAGAAGGCAATAATGTTCCCGGGAAGAATCTTATTGTATCGCAGTGTGATGATGATAAAGACTAGCAATACAACTAGTTCAACAGCAAGTACAGCGTGAAATATAGGGCCTGTGATAAGTTTAAATGCATAATTGACCCTTTCATCGTAGTTCAAGAAATATAGCAGAATTCCTCCCGTAAACAACACGGTAGGAATGAGAATCCATGAAAAAGCAAACTGGTGCCTGCGTCTTTTGTGCATCAACTTGCGTAAATACATTATAATAAGAGGTATAATGCAAGGGCCGAAAAACAGGGCTACAATCAGCGAACCGGTATCCAGAGTGCTTCCGTTTGGTTGTGTGGCATGGCAGGCGTCTGAAAACAGGTAGACTGCAACCGAGAAGCACAGGCAAATAAACTCGGGGAACGTCTCGGCTTTGGAGGCCAGGAGGATGTGGACCACCAGCCAGAAAAGACAGACCGCTACCGGTAAGAATATAAATAAAGTATATACCATTTTGCCTACAATAATATATTATGCAACTAAATTTACATGTTTTTGCAAATATAAAGACTATTTTCATTAATCCAAAATTATTTATAATTTTTTTAAAATTTTCTTCTATTTTTCCAGAATCATTAAAAATAGCATTTCTGTGCCCTCAGGGGCTATATTTTAATATAATTTACCCCCCCCCCTATGCCCCCGAAGCCCTTCATATACGTATATATTAACATAGTTTGCCTATTTGGCCCAACTTTTTAAATTTCTTTAAAAACCTTAAATTATTTATGAATCCAAAAATCTTTTTGAAAAAACTTAAATTTTTTTTTGGAAGTTTGTTTTTTATATATATCTTTGCACCTGGAAATGATGATGATGTGATGTATCCACTATGTGGAATATTCCATTTATTCAAAAATTTCCGTTTTTAGACGCAACGTTCCCCGGAATGCCAGCATCTTAAGACGAAAATGATGAATTTGAACACACTTTTCAGCAAAATCGCCAAGATGAGCCTCAAGCCCATCCTGGTCAGCCTGTTCATTTTCGTCAATCTTTTTTTTATACGCGCGCAGGTAGCCGACTGGCGTATATACTATCGTTTTGACAACGCCACTGTCGACGCCTCTTATCTCTCTAACTCTGAAACACTTAGCGCTTTAGATGCTGCTCTTTCCGAGGGTAATTTCGGGGCCATCAACATCGTTTCCTTCTCTTCCCCCGAAGGCAACTTCAACTACAATGCGAACCTCTCCGCACGCCGTGCCGAGTCCCTCCGCAAGCATCTTGTCGCCAAATATCCCCAGCTCGCCGGTAAGGTCAGTGTGAACCCTCACGCAGAGTGCTGGGAAGACCTTCGCAGCAAGGTAGAGGCCGATAATCGCCTCTCGTCTTCTGCAAAACGCACTATTCTTTCCGTTATCGATTCCGATGACGAAGCGGATGCCAAAGAGGCTGCCCTGAAGGCACTTCCAGTCTATCAGGCCCTCTATTCCAACTATTTCCGTCAGCTCCGCTACGCGCAAATCCGCCTCTCCTCCGGTTCTTCCGCGGAAGGCACCACCGCCCTCGGCGCAGAGACTGCTTCCGGCAGCACCTCCAACATCGTCGCCAAAGCCAACAGCGTTCATTTCCCTCTGAGGGGCGATGTCCTTAACGCTGGTTTCAACGGCAACGCCGCCGGTCTCCAGGCCCTCGCAAATGCCCTGGAAGGCCGCTCCGCCGATGAAATTGCATCCATCAACATTACTTCCTTCGCATCTCCCGAAGGGCCTCAGGCAATCAACGACCGCTACTGCGTTCGCCGTGCCGCCGCCCTCCGAGATTATATAATCAACCAATATCCTGCTCTTGCAGGTAAGATTTCAGTGCATTCTGCCGGCGAGGCCTGGGAAGATCTCAGGCTCGCTATTGAAAGCGACCCTGCCTTATCCGACGCATCCCGCAGCCAAATTCTCTCCATCATCATTTCCAACAGTGCTGCGGATGCCAAGGAGGCAAAGTTGCGTTCACTCCCTGAGTGGGACCATCTTTTCGAAGAGGTCTTCCCTAGCCTGCGCTATGCGCGCTTCGACGTTGAATACCGTGAGGCGGACAACGTTGTGGTGCCTGCAGAACCGGCTGATCGGCCTGTTGCCGAACCGGCAGAAGCTACTGAAACAGTTGCACCCGCAGACACCGTGAAGGCTCCCGCCGACACGGCTGCAAACGTTCTGCCCGCTGAGCCCGTCGTGGCCCCGGCAGACACGGCGGCTCCTGCAACTTCTGCTATTCCCGCCGTTGCGGAGTACCGTCCCAAGAAGACTATCGCCGCCATCAAGACCAATCTGCTCGCCGATGCAGTCACCGCCCTCAACTTCGAGGTGGAGGTGCCCGTCGGAAAGCGTTTCTCCTTGATGGCGGAGGATACCTTCCCTTGGTGGGAGAAAGGCAACAAGTACTGCTTCCAGTTGTGGGAAATGGGTATGGAGGCACGCTACTGGCTCAAGCCTTGGCAGCCTGACGGCACCAACAAACTTCAGGGCTGGTTCGGCGGCATCTACGGAATGTCCGGCAAATACGACTTCCAGTACGATAAAGCCGTCAACTACCAGGGTGAGTTCTGGTCTGCCGGCATCACCGCCGGTTACGCCAAGACCCTGGGCCGCAAGAAGTGGGGCACTCTCGAATTCAGTTTAGGTCTCGGATATCTCAAGTCCGAGTATCGTCATTATTATCCCGCGGATGATTACAGCCAACTCTATCGCGACCGCGCACACGACGGTAAACTTGGATACTTCGGCCCCACCAAGGCGAAGGTCAGCCTTGTCGTGCCTATCAACATCCCGATTAAAAAGGAGGTGAGCCATGAATAAGATCTACCGTATATTCGCGCTCATCGCCATCGTCGTGCTCGCCGCAGTTTCCTGCGAACGCCGTCCGCTCGTGGATCCTACCGGTTCCGTCAGCATCCGCGTCGCCGTGAACATCAGGGCGGTCGCCAACGTCACCACCACCGTCTACAACGAGAAGATTCCTGTTCCGGATCTAATCACCAACTCCATGCGTGTGATGATCTACGACCCTGAGACCAAGGCCCGACTCGGAGAAAGTATCATTTCCTCCAAGTCCACCGACGCTTCCGGCAACCAGGTGCTCTCCGGCAACCTCGACATCACCCACGGTGACTACGACCTCCTTATCTTCAACGAGTTTGATACTCCGAGGACCAAGGTTACCGCCGTCGCAAGCGAAAAGACCATCCTCGCCTACACCGACGATATCACCGCTGAGACTCGCGCCCGCTACGGCATCGGCACCTCCAAGGCGGAAGGCGACTCCACCAGCATTGCAAATGACCTTGCCAATATAGAGATCAAGGAGGAGCCCGACCACCTCGTGGTTGCGCACGAACAGAACCTCCACATCTCTCCTCACGACACCGTGGTGGTTATCCATACTACCGCAAGCACCATCGTGGACACTTACTACATCCAGATCCACGTCACCGGTATGAAGTTCGCGAACACCGCCACCGCGGTCATTTCCGGACTCTCGCCTTCGAACCACTTCGGCCTCGGCGAACGCACCAACAAGCCCGCCACCGCCGTGTGCTTCCCTCTCGTCAAGAGCCAGGACGAAAAGACTATCGGAGAGAACCAGGATGTGCTCTGCGCAGTGTTCAACACATTCGGAAAGATACCTGAAGTCACATCCAACCTTTATGTGACATTCAACGTTATAGATACTGCAGGCAAACTGCAGCAGAAAGAAATCAATCTCGACCAGATCTTCAAGACAGAGGATGCAATCGTGCGCCACTGGCTGCTGATCGACGAGACCTGGGAGATCAAAGATCCCGGCACCGACAATCCTTCTACCGGTGGCGGCGGCTTCCAGCCTCAGGTCGACGACTGGGATGAAGAAGAAGGAAACATTACGCTGTAAGATTGATGAAAAGGTATATATACATAGCACTCACCGCGCTGACGGCCCTTGCAGGTTGCGTCAAGGTCGAGACTGTGGAGAGGCCTGCTGAAGAGGTCTCCTTCACCGTCGGCCAGTACGCTGCCACCAAGGCTGCATCCCTGAACTCCGAAAGCATCACGAGCTTCCGGAGCAAGGGCTTCCTCTACGCCAACGGCGTTGACGGTGCCCAGGATTTCTTCGGCGCCAGCGGCGAGACCATCTACTGGAGAGAAGGTTCCAGTATGTGGACTCCCACCCACCCGTACTACTGGCCTAAGCATAGCGACAGTTACGTGAACTTCGTCAGTTGGTACGATAACGGCGGCGACCCCACCACTGCAACGGAGACATCTCTTCAGTGGATAGGCCGCACCATCGCCGCAAGCGACAACATCATGTTCGCGGATGCCGTCTGGCACTACAAGTCCAACACCGCCAACGGCAGCCAGTATAATGGAGATGAGGTCACCTCCGGCGTGCCCACGCTCTTCCACCACGCACTTTCGCGTGTGCAGATCAAGCTCCGCGCCACCGTCGCCGCCGATCCGGACAACGCCAGCACTACATACGAGATTACTCTCAACTCCGCACAGTTGCTCGGTTATTATACCACCGGAAATATGAGGCTGTCTACCACCGAACCTGCGGGCACCACTCCCGCCACCAGCATCTGGCTTGGCGTGAACAATGCCACGCTCCTCTGGTATCCTTCGAACGGTGCCAATACCACTCCTCTGGCGTGCATAGATTCCGACATGAATCTCACGACCACCGCCGCTCCGGTGCTCGCCCTGCGCAGCTTCATGCCTCAGTCTCTGGGAGACGGTGTGGTGTTCAACTTCACCTATACACTCACGACCAGGAGCAACGGTGTGATTACCTCCAGCGAAGAGGATATTCCCGTGTCGATAGTGCTCAACACAATCAGAAGCACCGCGAACATGGTTATCAACCAGTGGCAGCCTAACAAGATATATACATACAATATAGCAATTAACCCTATAGGTCAGGAAATCCTGCTGAATCCCATCGTGGAAAGCGACTGGACGTTCGGCAACGACCTTAGCGCAACAGTTGAATAATGATTAAACAAAATAAAGCAACAAAAAAAGTTATGAAAAAGTATTTCATCATCGCAATCGCGGCCCTGGCAGCCAGCGCCGCCTGCACCAAAGTCGAAACCATCGACAACACCCCCGACGTGCCTGTAACTTTCCAGGCTGCTAACTACACTGGCCAGACTAAGGCGACCAATGTCTCTGTTTTCAATGACTTCAAAGAATTCAAATGCCGCGCTTTCCTGCATGCAGAAGGTGTCGACCTCCTTGGAGCAAGTGATTCTTATGCTGTAAACGGAACCTCTTATCAGGAGTTTTTCGGTTCTACCGGTGAAACCATCAGCCCGTACAATTCTTCAAATGAAAAGATTACTAATCCCACTGCAAGCACGGATAATGTTCATCATTGGGCTCCTTCACACGAGTACTACTGGCCCAAGTCTGAACACAGCTTTGTGAACTTTGTTGGTTGGTATGGCACCGATGGAACTAATGCTATTGATCCTACCATTGCTTATGAGTATGATGGCACTGCGGAAAAGTGGACTGCGACAATGACATGGAACTATTCCAATGCAACCGCAGGTGCAGCAGGTGCAAATATTCTTTATGCCGATATGGCCTGGCGCTATCAAACCAATCCCACCGCTGCTTATGGCCTTAACGGTCTGTCTTCCGGTTACAACAAGGGCGTTCCCATGCTCTTCCACCATGCTCTTGCCCAGATTAATGTGAAAGCATATGCGGTTGCTGCAACTGCCGAAACGGGCGAGCCTGCCAATACTGCTCTTACTGCTGGTTCTTCCAATACCGTAACTGACGGAAATGCCACATGGACGATCAAACTTACCAGTGTGAAGATTACCCCTGTCATTACTTCCGGTACTCTTACTCTTACCAATGCTGACAAAGGATCAAATGGAACAAAGGTATGGAGTGGCGATTGGGCTATTGCAGATGGTGCTTCTGCAGGTGATCTTCCTTCTACCGCCATTACAGAAGTTCCCGTTAACCAGGTGGCCAAACCCGATGCAGCTACTACTGACGGAGATGTGATTGCAAAGACTTGCGTTATCCCTCAGACTATCGGAACCAGTGTTGCTTTGACTTTCAATCTGGACATTACGACAGCTTATACTTCCCCTGCCGTCTCTCATCATGAGATTATTCCTGTTACGGTACTGTTAAATACTGATTGTGGCACCACCAGCTGGGCAATGAATACCAAGTATACTTACTTCTTGAAGATTAATCCTTCCCAGAAGCTTGTTCGCTTCGATCCTGTTCTCCAGGAAGAGTGGATTCCGATTGAAGGTACTGAACAGACTATCTAATACCCTATGGCCCGGGGCGGCTGACCCCGCCCAGGGTTACAAAAACAAAATGTAACGAAAAGTAAAATTAAAACAAACACAAAACATTATGAAAAAGTATTTCATCATCGCAGTTGCGGCTCTGGTAGCCGGCGCCGCCTGCTCCAAGGTCGAGACCGTTGACAATCGTCCCGACAAGAAGATCTCTTTCGAGGTCGCCAACTACTCCGGCCAGACCAAGGCCGCCGGAGACACTATTTCAGTTCTTGCTGAAACTAGTCGTTTCTCTTCTAAGGCTTGGCTCCACGCCAATGATGCCGCCACCGGTACCGATTTCTTTGGAACGGCTACTAACAAGTACACCGAGGACGTTAACTACAATGGCAGCAATGCATGGGAACCTACTCTCGAGTACTTCTGGCCCAAAGGCGCCGGTAGCTATGTGAACTTTGTTTCCTGGTATACTAAGAACCAGAAAGCACAGTTGGATTCTGCCGCTGTTACCGAAACCCTTATGGAATGGGGAACCGGCGCAAATCCTGTTACCATCGTGACCGACGACAACATTCTCTTTGCTGATGAAGCCTGGCGCTACACCGACAACGCAGAGACCTACAAGTTCAACGGTGTAACCAAGGGTGTCCCCACTCTCTTCCACCACGCTCTCGCAAAACTTGCCTTCAACGTTCGTCTCAGCACGATTACTACCAGTACTAAGTCCGTCTGGGATGTCGACATCGATACTGTGGAACTCAAGGTTGGAAATAATGGTTACCTGACTCTTTCAAATGAAGATCCTGTTTCCAATACTACCCGCGCTTGGAAGGTTGGCGCAGATTATTCTACAGGTTTGGCTGCTACTTCTGAAAACATCGGTTGGGTACGTCCTACCACCCCCACTCTTGAAACCATCGTTGAGGATGGTCGTGGCTCTGAAACTGAAGAATTTATTGCTGTCCAGTTCTCTGATTTCAAACCCACTACCCTTACTTCCGGCCATGCCGTAAGTGGTGAGTTCCAGGTCCTCCTCCCCGAGCGTACTGTTATGCCTCAGGTGATTGACGGCGGTGTCGTGACCTTCAAGATGACCTTCTATATCAGGGTCTTCCATGCTGATAGCAATGGCGATAAGGCTGAATTCGATGGCGTTGACGGCATAGACGATAACGATGCCTTCAGCACCGAACTCATCACTATTGAAAAGAATCTCCATGATCTCGTAGGAGCAATTGACAATTGGAAGATGAACACCAAGTACACCTACAATATCACCATCGATCCCGTCGGAAAGACAGTCCTCTTCGATCCTGCAGTTGTTAAATGGGCTACTACAGAAGAAGAACAGGAAATCTACAACGCAGCAAACTAATACCTCTTACCTCGGGTCGGTTGACCCTGGCCCGGGGTGCCAGATTAATTGAAAATGAAAATTATTACAAACACAAAACAAAACATTATGAAAAAGTATTTCATCATCGCAGTTGCGGCCCTGGCAGCCAGCGCCGCCTGCTCCAAAGTCGAGACCGTGGACACCACCCCCGACAAGAAGATTGCCTTTGAGGTAGCCAACTACACTGCCCAGACCAAGGCTGATACCCTTTCTCTCACCAATGCAGAGGATGGAATCTATCAGTTCCACACCTTCGCATATCAGTTCCCTACAATCGGCAACCCCCGCGAGTTCATGAACGATGACATCTTCGCATGGCAGGATGCCGCTCAAACTAACAAGCTCACCTCTGGCTCCTCTCCTGTGAAAGTCTGGGCTACTGAAATGGACTACTACTGGCCCAAGACCGGTTACATTAACTTCTACTCCTATGCCGGCACTCACACTCCTGCCGAGACAGTGAATGACACCGCCGACTGGAAGACTGTTACCTTCACCTACACCGATGCCGTTATCGATTCAACTTCCAACATCCTTGTTGCTGATGCAGCTCTCCACCAGGGTCGCGCCAACTCTGCTGCCAATGCTTTCGATGTGGATAACGATGGCAACGGTGCTGATGTTACCGCAGGCGTGCCCACCCTCTTCCACCACCAGCTTGCCAAGATCATCTTCGATGTTGAGGCTCGCACCACCGAGGCCAAGAAGAGCGCCAACACTGTTTGGAAGGTTCAGGTTCTTGGTACTCATACATATAACGATGGTACAGGTGATGTCACTATTAAGTCTAACATCTTCCCCATCAACAAGGGCACACTTGCTTTGAGCAACACCGATGATGCCACTGGCGCTTCCACCAAGGCTTGGATCCGTACCAACGAGGACACCACAAACATCAGCGGCTGGGTACCTACCACTGAAAAGGAGACAATTCAGTTCTACACTTCCGACACTCTCACCATTGCCGTTAACACTACCGGCAACGGCGTTCGTGATACTGTCCTTGCAGCCCGTTCCGTGATGCCTCAGCTCACCAACGGCGTGAAGTTCACTCTCGTTTACATGGTCCAGGCCCTCCACGGCTCCACCGTTTATCTTGAGGAAATCCGCACCGTAGGTATCGATGCTGACAAGGTCCTTTCCGACCTTGCAGGCACCGTCACTTCATGGGGCGCAAACAAGAAGATCACCTATCACATCATCATCGACCCGGTGTCCGAGAAGGTCACCTTCGATCCCGCTGTTGAGGATTACGATTCTATCGATGCCGATGGCAATCAGGATATCATCAACATCAACGAGAACGGTATTGTCAATCCGTAATTGACCCTTTGCCTCGGGCCGGCCGACCCTGGCCCGGGGTCCGAAAATGAAAACACACAAAACCGTTATGAAAAAGTATTTCATTCTTGCAGTTGCCGCCATCGCCGTGATGGCCGCCTGCGCAAAGGTCGAGCATTTTGATGCTCCTGCCCCCGGAGATTCGCTTATCAGTTTCTCCGTGGTGAATCACCGGGCTCAGACCAAGAGCCACCCCCTGCCCTACACCGGGTCGGCTTATCCCACCGATGTTCCTTTCGGAACTTATTGCTGGTGGACAGAAGACGACTGGACCGGTGCCGCTTCCGACACTACCTTCGTTTTCATGAACAACGAAAAAGTTTCCTACTCCGGAACCCAGTGGGTGCCTTCCAGCACTTATTACTGGACCAAGAGCGGCAAACTCACGTTTGCCTCTTATTCGCCGTTCGCCGATGCCGATTCTACCCTTATCACCATGCGTGCCGTGCCTGATACTCTCGGCCGCGACAGCCTGCGCCGTTTCGATTATGAGAATTACGGATATTCCGAAGTTCCGAAGTATGATTTCGCGAAGGGCTTTACTTATAAGGATTACAGGGTAGTGCCCAATGCAGATGTGGATCTGATGTATGCCGACCTTGCAGCGAACTGCACCCAGAAGACCAATGCCAATGGTGACAAGGTGCAAGACGAGAATGGTTCCTCTTATTCCGGCGTGCCCACTATCTTCAATCACGCTCTCTGCCGCGTCGGATTCGCATTCCGCGCCATCGGCAGCATGAATCCTAACGTGGACAGCATCAGGGTTGTCATCAACAGTGTTGACATCAAGAATATAGAGACAAGGGGAGATTTCATACAGAATCCCACCACCGGCAGCAGATGGGAAACCGACCATGATCATCTGCTTAAAAACTACAATTTCCCTGTAACTATCGATACCCTGGTTCTCATCAAGGACACTCCCGACAGCCTTGCTTCGAAAAAGAATTATGCGGAACTCGACCGTAAGGTGATAGTCCTTCCCCAGGCGCATCTGAACAGCAACGATGGTCTTGCAGTTACCACTGACCAGTTGCTTACTATTTCATACACGGTTCTCCTGCACTACACCAGTGCACCTGACAATCCCGACGGATCCCTCAAGTGGGCGACAGAGACCCTTACTTCTGTGTTGCGCCTGAAGAACTGCGGTATCCCTACATGGAGAGACAATCAGAATATAATATATAGGATATCCATCAACCCTTATTCCTCCGAACCCGTCACATTCGATCCTGCGGTCGCCGGATGGGAGGATGTGGATTCCCTCGTTACTATCTATGCAAATAACTAATTATTAACTATATTTAACCATTTTATCACATCATGAAAAAATTTGTTGTTTTTTCCGTCGTAGCGCTTGCAGCGCTTGCGTCCTGCACCAAGGTTGAGGTTAACAATAACCTTGAGCAGAAAGCTATCTCCTTCCAGACCGCCAACTACACCACCAAGGTCACTGGAAGTGAATTCCCTAACACCGAGACCTTCGGTACTTATGCCTGGACCGCCGGAACCACCGGTGAGTACTTCATCGAGAACAAGGAAGTTGCCTTCGACGGCACCCAGTGGACCACTGCAACTCCTTACTACTGGCCTAAGAACCAGACCGTTGACTTCTTCAGCTACTATCCTTACAACGCCACCGGCGCAGTTCCTGTAGTCAGCAAGGATTCGATCAAGTACAACGCCGTGAACTTTACCAACACCCAACTTGACATCATGTATGCCGACAAGGCCGTCGGTTATACCGACAACGCCAATCAGGTTGAGGATGGTGTGAACGCATACGAAGGTGTGCCTACCTTCTTCCGTCACGCTGGTTGCAAAGTCAAGGTCAATGTTATCCTCGGCGAGAACGAGAAGACCGAAGGCGACGGCACTATCACCAAGTGGGATGTCACCCTCAAGAGCGTCATGCTCTCCGGTATCTATGTGCAGGGCGACTGCAAGTTGACCCTTTCTTCCACCGACAATGGCATCATTCCCTGGACCAAGCCCGTTGTTACTGTTTCCGATACCTCCATCGTTGCCGCTCCCGTCGATGTCAATGTCTGGGCAGCTGATACTTCTCTCGTCAACGACGTCAACAACACTCTCTACACCGATGTGCAGGAGCGCATTCTCGTGAAGAACCAGGGCCAGACCGTTATCGGCACCAGCATCGGCAACGACCAGTACGATGGCGTTTACATGCTCCCTCAGGTGCTTGTTCCCGGCCAGCAGAAGATTACTCTTACCTGCAAGGTTACCACCTATCGCAAGGCTCCCAACGCAACTGACTTCGTCCAGACTCTCGTTCAGGACAACGTGGTGGTGTCTGCAAACCTCCTCATCAAGGATGTGAACAACGCCATTTATGCATGGCAGATGAACCAGAACATCGTCTACAACATCACCATCGGCCCTGCCGGCAAGCAGATTACCTTCGATCCCGCAGTTGATGCATGGGAGAACAAGACTGTTGCCACCAACATCGAGCTCGAGATCTAGGTTTGTGTTTTGTGTTTAAAACCAGATGAAATACTTGGCCGGGGGCGGCTGACCCCGCTTCCGGCTCCCAGAAAAACAAAAAGAATGAACAAAATGGGCAACATAGTCAGAATCCCGGGAATCTTCCTGCTGGCTGCATGCATCTTCTCTTGCGAAAAAGCGCCAAGAGCGGATATGGTGCACGCCGATGAGGAGATTATCCTGGATGCCGCTCCGGGAGCAAGCGGCACAAAGGGGTTCCTGAATACAGCCGCCCTGGCTGTGGACGGAACCCAGTTCCAGACTTATGATTATCTTTCGGGATATAATGGAACACTCTCCGGCCATACCAATGGGGAGGAGTTCATGTATTTCGGCAATACTCTGACCTACAAGGGTGACGCTACTCCCTGGCAATGGTTGTTCGGCAATGTCGCCGCGCCCACTTCTTACCGCTGGACACGCACCGGCACGCATCATTTCTTCGGCTGGCTCCTTGCCGATGGGAATGACGCAACCAATCTGAACACTAGTTCGTATTTCTCCACGTATACTGTTGGCGAGAAGACAGTCACTCTCGCGAAGAGCATGACTGTTGATACTCCTCAGTACGACTTCCTTTATTCCGACGTGGTGCCTGTGAATGTCATCAGCGACGGAATTCCTTCCAAGGTGGATCTCCCGATGAAGCACCTGTTCGGGGCACTTGGAATAACCATCACCAACACCTCAAAACTGGATGTGGTAGTGTCTGGAGTTCGGTTGAAGAACTTCCCTTCAAATGGATCTGCCACGCTTGAGTATGATATGACCGATGGGGTTACGGTATCTCATTTGGATCCCATATCTGCCGGCACATATACCTTCTGGCCTAATAAGATCAACAGTCCATTTACGCTTTACAATGTCAACCACGCCACATTGGCAGGTAAGAAATATGACTGCTTCACAGGTACCGAACTCACAGGGGACGCAGCCCCGGAATTTCGGATGATCTGGCCCATGAGTTTTAATGCGATTGAGCCGATCAAGACGGGTAATGATGAAGACGGCAACCCGATATATTCTGATTCTTCTCCGATGATCGAGGTGGAGTGCAAGGTTGGAACGGGCAGCAAAAGTTGGGTTTCTTTCCGTTTCCCTCACATTGAAGGGGCTACCGATGCCATCGCCGCCGGGAAAAAGACACTTATTAACTTGAGTTTTGCAGACAAGCAGGCCGTTTTGAGTTACGATATCCTGCCCTGGCAGTATAAGGAGTACCCCATGGCTTTCGAAGACGATGCTATCTCCTCCACCCAGCTCAAGTTTACGGAGAATACGTTTGTTTCCTTGCCGAAAGTGACGGATGCCAACGGCAAGCATGATGTGATTCAACTTACCCAGTCTTCCACGGAGGGTGCTTACGTAGCCAAGGGAACCTTCAAGATTTATACTCCCGTGAACGGGCAGTTGATCGTAACTCTCGGCGGTAATGGAGAAGATTTCGAAGTCTCTCTTGACAGTGGCACCGAGTCCACCGGGGGCAACACCAGCATAGCCATCGACCCTCACCGCGATGGCGGGCTGATAACTTTGCGTATCCACCCGAGGGGCACTCCAAGGAGCGGCAGTAAGTGCTATCTGCATTTCACTGTGCTTAACCGCGGTCGCGAAGCCGATGCCGACACGGAAATCAACAGGGACAACTACATGATTGTTATACCTTAAACAGAGAACAGAGATGAAGACCAACAAGTATATCATAATATTTGCTGCTATCCTGGCTGCTTTCCAGGCCTGTTCCCTGGAGAAGGAACCACGCATGAGCGGAGACGTCGAAGGCCTTAGTTTGACTTTCTTCACCGAGAAGGACTTTGTCGTTAAGGCGGATCCCGGTTATGAAGACAGGGCCGGGGAAGACGCCTGGAACGAGAATCTTCTGGCATCAGTTGAATATTTCCTCTACAGAGACGGCAGGACAGACGAAGATGCCGTCCTTCATGGTTACCTCACTAACGTTAGGCGGAATGCGCCGTATTCCGTTCCCCTTACGGATGACATTATCAATAATACTCTGTGTTCCGGTAATGCAAAATACTTCATGGTTTACGCCATTGCCAATCATGATCGCATAATACCGGATGCCGGCGTGGGCGGAACGGAAAACCTCAGCGGCACGACTGTTCCCGCACTGGAAGCCCTTACCCAGGATTTGGACGATCCGGAATTGACCGATGATGATCACGGGGAACAGGTGGTAACTACCAACCAGACCAAGTTCCTCATGGCCACCGACGGTCCGCTCAGGGTTGGGCCTATAAATAAGAGGCAGACTACCATCGCCACGGCAAGAGTGGAACTCAAAAGAGTGGCGGTAAAACTGTCTATCGTCATCAGGGTGGAGCCTCAGGTTATCTTACCGGTCCATACAACTATAGGCGAAGTTACCATTAACCGCGACGAAATTTGGGAGCCCCGAATGAGTGAAACCAGTATCTATCTTGTGAATGGGGTTCATAACGGGCAGGTCAGCGGAGAGCCTGTTGCTTCTCCGGATCTGTTTGAGCATGCGCCCATTTATTTCGATTATTCGAGTGGCGAGACTCATAGTTATTCTTCCTTCAAGTTGAGGACCAATGATAACGGGGATCCTGTTGATGAGAATGGTGATGTGATTACGGAGGATTCGGAAACTGATTATATCTACGATGAAACCACGAAATCGGGTACTTTCTATCCGACCAAGACAGCCTTTTACAGTTTTCCTGTGAAATGGTTCTTCGGGTCAGCGGAAGAGCCTTATCTGAAACTTATGATTCCCTGGGACAGGGTGGAGTATAATGAAGTGAACGGTGAGACGGTCAGGCAACTCAAGCAGAGCAAACAGTATTATTATCGCGTGTATTGCCCGGGCAGCACCGGCGATGGCAGCACCTGCGATGCTGAATTCCTGCGTAATCACTGGTACAAGGTCATCCTCAACGTAGGTATTCTCGGCTCAGAAACAGACGGCGGTGAGATCATCATTAACGGCACCTATTATGTGGCTGACTGGCAGGAGCGTGATACCGGCAGCCAGAGTGGCGGCGGCGAAACTCCCTCCGGTGTGAACGACTCCGATAAGGAGGCTGAGATCAAGGGTGCGAAGTATTTATTTGTGAACAAGGAGGAATATGAGTTGTATAATGTGGATGATCTGCTTATTCCTTACATCACTTCCGACCCTTGCGAGATTGTTGATTTCTCGGCTACCAGGTCCGTGTTCTCCGGTTCTACAAAGACAACGGAGACGATTACTAATAAGGCAGATTGGGGAATTACATTAAACCTTATTACAAACGAAAACGGCGCTCATATCAACTTTTATCATGCTCTGGACAACAACCTTAACGGCACTACTTATGATGTGTCGGAATATGATATTACTTTCCGTATTCAGCAGGTAGGTGACTCTAATTACTATAAGGATATCACAATCAGGCAGTCTCCGGCAATCAAAATTGACTTGGAGAATAACAACAATTCGAATCACTACGGTAATACTTATGTCAATAATGGCAGGAATCTAAGTTGGTGTGGTAACACAAATGGTACAAGTTCGGGTACTAATACGAACTTCAATATGGTTATCATAGAGACGACTGTTTTGCCTCCGGATTCGGTATTCATGTTGGGAGATCCTCGTACATCATATATTGACAACATTTACTACAATAGGACAAATCAAACCAGTTATAATGAATCTTATGAAACCTGGCCGAATACTACAGACGCCCAGAGGATTAATACCAACAACAACTGGAGTGCCTCTGCAACTGCAATAGAAGGAGGTACAAGGCGACTTAGTTATTATTACCCGGTAAATCGCAGCGATGAGGCAAACAATATTATTGCACCGAGATTCCGCGTGGCATCCTCTCACGGGGCTACTAATGCAGTGAATTATGCAAATGCGTTCAGACGTTGTGCCGCGTATCAGGAGAATGGCTATCCTGCCGGAAGATGGCGTCTTCCTACTGTGGCCGAGGTTACCTATGCTATGAAACTCAATGCTGATGGAAAGATTCAGCGTCTTTTTGGTACCACGAATAATGGCGAAACGTCAGATTATTGGTGTAATTGCGGTTATATCACGGTTTACGATGGCACAAATGCTGCCTCCAAGCAAGCACCGGTGCCACACCCAGGAGTAACCAGCAGGTCAAATACGTATGTCCGATGTGTATATGACGAGTGGTACTGGGGCAGTGATAAACTCAACGATATCACAACGTTCACCTGGGGCGATGCAGAACGTTAATAAACCGAAGAGCATATGAAAAAGACAAGAAAATACATACTCCTTGCATTGATGCTCCCGGTTATTGCCGCTTGCATCAAGGAACCACTGGAAAGATATAGTCAGCCGGACGACCTGCCTTATCCGGAAGAAGGAAAGGCCATCGTTGAGATGAGCGCATTCCTGCCCGGAGAAGTCGGTACCAAGGCCATGGCCGAAACGCCCCAGATAACCAGCATGAGGGTGGTGGTGTTCGGTAGTTCCGGTTTCTTGAAAGAAAGCGTTGCCGTTGATTCCGGTGACTTCCAGGCAGCAACCACTAATGGTAGCGGAACGCTATACACATTCAGGGTGCAGTTGACGCTCACTGACAGTAAGAGATTGCGTATTCACGTGATTGCTAACTGCGACAAGACCTTCCCTTGGAAAGGAGAGGATGAAGTAATGCGAAAATACGCGTATGTGGAGGGAAACCAGGATGCTTACTGGTGCCGTTTCATCCTCACCCAGGGACTGGAACTGAAGAAACAATACAATTCTGTAACAGATTCCTTTGAATATGTCAAGTCCGGTGAGTATTTCGTCGTGACAGACGAGGTGACCAGCGCCTTCAGCAACTTGCCTCTCTTGAGGAATTTCGCAAAGGTTTCGGTGGAGTCTACCACGCCGCAGTTGGTTCTGGATGACACACACAAGATGGCCATCATCAACAAACCCAGGTACGGAAGCGTAGCCCCGTCGCTCACTTCCGGTGGTTTCGTTGAGGATTATACTATCAAACCATATGACACCCTCCGTGCCAACTATGATGGCTTTTCACCTTTTGATACACAATTGGTGAATACCGATCCGGATGCAGTAACATTCCTTCCGGACGGGGATTTCATGTATGAGCGTCCAAGGGTGACTTCGACGCCTTCTTATCTTATCATTCACGGCACCTATTATCCTCTGCAGGATAACAAGACCTTGAGTGATTGGAAGAATGCCACGGACCCGAATAACCGCTATCCCAATAATCCGTCCAACTGGCTAAAGTCTGAGGGTGTTGACGGTTATTACAAGGTTGACTTTATGGATGATGATGGCTACTATGCCATCCTTCGCAATTTCCGCTATCATATACGTATTACAGGCGTGGGCAAGGCCGGCGCAGCTACTCCCGGCGCAGCCGGTTCTACCGGTGGCACCGGTGACATCTCCTCCAGTACTGAAGCCCAGGCTTTGGTGGATATTTCTGACGGTTATGGACGTATTGCGGTCAGCTATGTGGAAATGACCATTGTCGAGCAGCATGCGGAGATTGAACTTAAGTACAAGTTCATCCCGAATGCTGATGATGGGGATGCGGGAGTTGACAATGCGCTCGTTTCCGAGAATGGCCCCGTCACTATTACCATAGGCAATAAAACCGGCCCTATTAATGTTTTATCAGACACGATCGATAGTTCCATTGCGTCCGGGACTGATCTTGGCACGACCGGTACCGGTGGCACGGGAAAGATTAGGGTGCTTCCTGGTAATGATTCTGAAGGTTACCGTACCATCAAGTTCACCACCAATTCTCCCAGTTCTGAGGATAAGACTACCCAGACCATTCGTATTACCGGCCAGATTGACGAACATAAAACAATTTACCGTGAGGTTACGTTTATTCTCATGGAAAAGCAGAATATGACGGTCACCTGCACGGCGGATGTCCCGAATCCGGACTGGGGTGCCAACTATGTGGAAGAGACGGCTGGAGAAGGCGTAAATGTGAATATCAAGGTTCCTATCTTGTTGCCGGAATCAATGTTCCCTCTGGTATTCAAGATAGAGTCCGATGCCCTTAGTATTACCCCCAATACTGCAAAATACACCACGGAAAACCTTCCCGTTGAGAGTGGAACCAGTATTTGCACCGGAAAGGAGGGCAAGAAGACCTTCCACTATGTAAAGACCGTCAGTTATGATGACTATAATGCCTTGGCCGATAATAACGGCAAGACCATCGTCTGCCATTTCAAGACAAATAAGGCGGAGAGTGCCAGCACGATCTATGTGACCAATGAGTATTTCAATAAGGGGAGTGCCGCGTTTGAGAATTATAAGATTTTCAAGTTCAAGAGTGTTGGATTCTCAGATTATCGTGCTGCGGCTAATACGAATTTGAACTTCAGTTTCACTTTGGACGATGAAGATACGACTCGTCCTAGAACGGTTCAACTTATTCTTGACGGCTTGGTGCCGCAGAATGCGAACGCTTCCGGATGGGATGCTGATACCGGTATTTATACCTATACTGTCAGTTCGGGAAACACTGCTACATTGGCCTTGAAGACTACGACCAATGCCGGAGGATACAATGGTGAGTATTCTGTTACCTTGAATGCCTATGATGGAAGCACCAGCAAGGCTTTGTATCGTGAGATGGAAGCCTTGAATATGGCATATAGCCTGAAGACTGTCACCATTAATACAAATAGCGGAAATGGCCTGGCCCAAGATTCGAATCAGAGTATTAGCGGTGATGATGTAACTATTCTCTTTAGTTCGCTATATCGTGTTGACGCGGAATATGTCAGACCTAATAGAAACAATAATACGATTACCATCACGGCTGGAGGTTCTCAGATGACGAAGGTGGTGGTTACCTTTGTGTCCGGTTACACTCATAATTACACCGTTAATACGGGCAATAGGACTCTTTCCGGTGCCACATGGACTTGGACAGGAAGCACAACGAATCTGGTTCTAACCAGCACAAGTAGAGATGCCAGAGTCAAGAGTATTGCGGTTACTTATTATTCACTCTAGCCTTTTCCCCTCGCGTGCGCGTATGCACATACGCGCACGTGTATAATAAAGAGGAGAGGCGACCCATCCGGGCCGCCTCTCCTTTATCCTCCCCAGCCAAAGCTGTTACTGCGCCTTCAGCCCCGCGACCTCCTCTTCGCTCAAGCCGGTAGCCTGCGAGATCTGCTCCGGGGTCAGGCCTATTGCCAGC
>JAFZIX010000162.1 GCA_017554135.1 Bacteroidales bacterium
AGCGCCTGCTGGAATACGACGATGTGATGAACTATCAGCGCGAGGCCATCTACTCCCGCCGCCGCAACGCTATCAGTGGCGAGAAGGTGGAAATCGACCTCAGCAACATGATGATAGATACCGCCTCGCTTATTATCGACCAGTGCAAGGGAATGGATTTCGACTCCTTCCAGGAGACCCTGATGGCCAAACTCTCGATCGATGCCGGATTCAACTCCGACTTCTACGAGCACGCCAAGGAAGACGACCTGGTGAATGCTCTGATCAAGCATATGCAGGAGGTTTACTCACGTCGTATGGACGTTCTCGTAGAAAAGCTTTCTCCCATCATAAAGACTGTTTACGAAAAGCAGGGGCAGATGTATCAGAACATCGCTATTCCTGTTTCCGACGGCCGCAAGACGATGACTGTATCCGTCAATCTTGAAAAGGCCTACAACAGTGAGGGGCGCGAGGTGGGCAAGACGCTCAGCAAGAACATAATCCTCTATCAGATAGACGAGCACTGGAAGCAGCATCTCCGCGACATGGACGACCTCAAGCAGAGCGTGCAGAACGCTTCTTATGAGCAGAAGGATCCTATCGTGGTCTATAAACTTGAAAGTTATAATCTCTTTGCCCAGATGCTGGAATCCTTGAATCAGGATGTGCTCAGTTTCCTGCTCCGTGCTTTCGTGCCTCTGCGGGATGCTTCCGAGGCTGGCAACCGCCCTGCGATGCGTCCCCGTCAGGATATGTCCACCCTGCAGGCAGGACGTCAGGACCTCACCACCAACGGAGAGCAGAAAGTCAACGCTCCGGTGCGTGTAGACAAGAAGATAGGGCGTAATGACCCCTGTCCTTGCGGCAGCGGCAAAAAATACAAGCAGTGCCACGGTAAAGGCCTGGTATAGAAGATAATAAAACTAAAAGATATATGAGTTACATCACTAAACCATCATCCCCCGTTGTGGATGCAAACAACGTCAGCCACATTTCTTCCGGCACCATTATCAAGGGTGAGATTTCATCTGTAGCCGATATCCGCGTGGACGGAGCAGTTCAAGGTAAAGTTTATTCCAAGGGCCGTGTGGTCGTTGGAGAAGAAGCCGTCGTAACCGGCACCCTCGCTTGCGACAATGTTGATTTCTGGGGCAAGATCGAAGGCGATATCTATGTCAAGGACACCTTCTCCCTCAAAGGCACCGCAACCGTTAACGGCAATATTCATGTGCGTCGCCTGCAAGTGGATATGGGAGCCCAGATCAACGGCACTTGCAACATGATCACCGAAGAAGACTACGACACTTTCATCAAGGACGTTATTACAACAGCCGCCCCCGAAATCTAGTTTGTCTTCTCAAAGTATTTCCGGAGCCCGCCTGATATTGTACAGGCGGGTTTCTGTTTTATTATAGCAGATATCGAAGCAGCGGTACTCATCTCTCCCGTGGCGGATACGGCGGAATCCGGTGATGTATTCCGGACGGAAACCTGCATTCGACAAAGTCGCCATCTCCGGGGTACGCTCTCCGCCCTCGAGAACCATTTCCAGGATCTTGTAATTCTTCCATAACATGCTGAATACCCGTTCTCTGGAACGTCTCTCGCTGCCGCTGATGCGGTTGTGCCATTCATTCTTGCATTTCCCGCAGCAAAACAATTTGTCCGACCTTCCCGTGACGGGCTTGCCACAATTCAGGCAAAGTCCTTTTTCCTTTTGTGTGTTGTTGTTCATAATCGTTTATTTATGCCTCAAAAGTGGATAGGGCAAACTTAAATTCCAAATAATAAAGGCAAACTTAAATGAATTAAAGTTTAGGCAAATCATAAAAAAAATCTTATGGTCCTTTTAAAACACACAATCGTCAGCAGAAACTTAAATTAAGGAAATTGTTTTCGATGATTCTTTGGTGCTGCCATATTGATGCGTTTCCTTTGCATCGGACAAAAAACCAAAGAATATGGAACAAATCAACAGAATTGAATTGCGTGGCCTCGTGGGTTCGGTGAAACTCCAGGAGGTCGGAGAGAAGAAGGTGGCGCGTTTTACTGTGGCCACCGCAATGGCTTACAACGACCGCAATGGTGCGGCTGTCATCGAAACACAATGGCACAATGTGAACGCGTGGGAAGGCAAGCGCATAGAGTGTCTTGGTAAACTGAAGAAGGGAGATAAGGTGTGGTTGTTCGGTCGTATCCGCTACAATAAATTTACGGGTGCGGATGGACAGGAACACAACTCCACCGAAATCATTGCAAACAGGCTTACCATTATTGACGACGATGATGTGTTCCCGTGCGAGATGTAGTCTGCCACTCCTTATTTGCGTTGCGTTGTGCGCATGTGCACCTGCACGCAAGATGGAGTCGGTCAGGTCCGGAGCCTTTGTTCCGGGCCTGGCCCTGGCAGAAGACACTCATACTCCGGATGTGCCGGTAGAACGCCTGGTGAGCGACACCATGATGATCAAGGATGCGGACGGCAGGGATCTTATTATAATGAAGGCCGTGCGCGATGAAAACGGGGATATGGTGGCGAGCGACGTCATCCTTCCCTCTGTAGTAGTCGCCACCTTCAGGAATGTGGCGGAAAGGCTGGGAGTAGTTGACCTGCGGTTCGACATCAACGTGCCGGCAGACATTACGGACAGCCGTTGGCAGGTGAGGCTTTCTCCTGTGATGCATATCATGGGAGACGAGGTGACCCTGGACCCGATATTCATTACCGGATCGCATTACCGTGCTGCCCAACTGCGAGGCTACGAACGTTATGCCCGCTTTCTGGACGGTATCATCACCGATACGACCCTGTTCATCCGCAAGAACGAGCTGGAGTTGTTCCTGAAGAGGAATCTTCCAGAACTCTATGCATTCCGGGAGGATAGTTCCAGGGTGAGTGACGAAATGTGGACCTCGGCTTTCGGCGTCAGCGGTGCCGAAGCGGTGGAGTATTACACGGATCATCTACGGAAAAGAATGAATGCACGGAGGGCCGGGAAGAAGGACAAGATGTTCCGCAGATATGTGAAAGCGCCCATACGTACGGATGCGCTCAGGCTGGACACCGTGCTTGTGTCGGCATCTGGCGATATCTCATATAGCTATGTGCAGACAATCCATACCCGCCCCGGCCTGAGGAAGGTGGAGATAGAACTGGTGGGTGGAATCTATGAGGAGGATAAGGAAATGTGCCGGCTGCCAAGCCCCGGGATGCTCACATTCTACATCAGTTCCCTTTCCTCGTTTGCAGAAGACAGGGAGCGCTTCCTCGACAAGGTTATTTCCCGCCGGGTGGAGGCGAATACATCCTGCTACATAGAGTTCGGTCCCGGAAAGGCCGACATAAACGAGAATCTGGGCATGAATGCCTATGAAATGGGGCGCATCAAAAAGAATATCCGGGATATCCTGGAGGACGATAAATTTGACCTGGATTCTGTGGTGATCACTGCTTTTGCATCCCCCGACGGACCTGCGTCGGCGAATGGAAAACTTGCATTGCGCCGGGCCGGGGCTGCTTCAGAGGCGTTTTCCAACTACACATCCTTCCTGATAGACAGTCTTTGTATGGCAGGGGACATCCCTAAAGTCAGTTTCGTGTCGCATGGAGGAGGGGAGAACTGGACCATGTTCGAGAGGCTGGTAGATGCTGATACGCTGATTCCTCCTTCCGATCTGGAAATCATCCGCCAGCGGATGGAAATAAAAGATCCGGACAGGAGGGAAGCCTCTCTCCGCCCGCTTTCAAGTTATCCTTACCTCCGCAAAAACATTTATCCGCGGCTGCGTATGGTGCGTTTTGATTTCCTTCTGCACCGAAAGGGACAGGTGAAAGATACTATTCATACAACGATTCCGGATACGGTTTACAGGCAAGGCGTACAGGCATTGAAAGACCGGAATTACGAACAGGCCCTGGAATACCTGCTGCCATACCGGGACTACAATACTGCGGTCGCCTTCCTTTCCTTGGGCAGGGATCACAATGCGATGGATATCCTGAACAAATTGGAACCGACTCCGCAGGTAAATTATATGATGGCCCTGATTTATTCCCGTTTCGGAGACGACAGAAACGCCGTACAGCACTATCTGAATGCATGTTCGGAAGACAGGAGTTTTGTCTTCCGCGGGAGTCTGGACCCTGAAATAGCATGCCTTATCAAAAACTATAATTTAAATCTTTACGATCAATGAAAACAAAACTTATCATGGCAGCATCCGTTGCTGCCGGCTTTATCCTTGCAGGCTGCAACAAGCAGTTAGACAAGGCCCCTTGTTATGTTGAAACCCCCGGTCAGGCTGAACTGTCTCTTTCGCTGTCCGGACGTATGCAGACAAAAGCCACGGAAGTCGGCTCCGATACAGAGAATGCAATCGGCACCGTGGATGTGTTCGTTTTTTTCAAAGGCGGTGAGTATGACGGAAGGTTGGATGCATACGCACATTTTGATGCGGCCCCGTATAGCCTGAGCGCTACTACCGGCGACAAGACCAT
Source organism: Bacteroidales bacterium (assembly GCA_017554135.1). Classification (GTDB taxonomy): domain Bacteria; phylum Bacteroidota; class Bacteroidia; order Bacteroidales; family UBA932; genus Cryptobacteroides. The sequence continues at coordinate 4,481 of JAFZIX010000162.1, forward strand.
CTATGCCGTAGTCAACAGTGAATACTCTGAGGCGGTGCTCGGGGCGGTATCCACCAAGGATGAACTGCTGGCGAAACTCGCCAGCCTGTCATCCCAGAAAGATAACTCCGACAAGCCCGGGATGTTCACCATGATAGGAAGTGTCAACCGCACTGCCGCCACATCCAATGCGTTGGTGGCCGGTGTTAATTCTGTAACTGTCAACGTAGACCGCCTGGTTTCCAGGGTCCGTTTGCTTAAAATCACCCGCGCATTTGAATCCGGTGCTTTGGCAGCCCAGGACTTCAGCATAGACGAGGTGTATCTCTCCAATGTCGTGACGGTTGAGGAATACGGGAGCGGGCATACCCCGGTTGCAGATGAATTCGTAAACCAACTTGGAGTGCCATCCGCGGCTTATGATGCCTGGTTGCACAAGGACGTATCCTCGAGCCTGGCGAATGGGGCGTCGATAAGTTTCGCAGATGCTTCCGCTTGTATGTATGCAATGCCGAACCTGATTGACAGCGATAGCGAGGAAACACCTTTCACGGTGCGCAACACCAAACTGGTGGTAAAGGCGACGCTGGCCGGCAAGGCGGTCTATTATGTGATCCCGCTTGGCGCCATCAGGAGCAACAACACTTATGATATTGGAGAACTGGTGATAACGCGTCCCGGATCATCAAGTCCGGACAAGAAGACGGAAATTGCTTCCTGTACCTTCACAGTTGAGGTGAATCCCTGGACTGTTGTTCCAATTGAAACTGAAAATGGAAAATATGTGATATGAGACCGCTGGGATTGCTTGTCCCCGTCTTGTTGGCAGCGGCCTGCACGGTAAAGGAGAACAGAACGTTCTGCCCTGCCTGGTGCGTGGTTTATTCCGATGGTAAAGTGGCTGAAGGATGCAAAGGCAATCTTACATGCAATGTGGCCACGCCGCTACAAGGCAGTTTCGAGTTCGGCGAAAAGGATTTCGGTAGTTTCACGCACAAGGGAGATCTGGTGCTGGAAGTGCCCAGAAACGAGGAGGTATATGTGGATGTCTTCTGCGGAATTGATATGATGGAACCGGTGGGCTCTGTGCTGGCAATTCCAATGGGTTGCTGTTGCGACAGCATATATTCCGGGCACGGTCGCATTTTTATCTCCGGAGAAGAAGGTGAGGCCGGACTTCCGCTCAACAAGGATTTCGCCCTGATAGCCATGAAAGTGAACGGTCTGGTGGAAGGAGAATACCCTTTCAGATTCCGTTTACTTGGGAATGTTGACGGCTATGAACTGCCTGGCGGCAGACCGCATAAAGGCGGTTTTGATTATTTGCCACCCAGAGAGGAGGGGAACATCTTCCGGGCCAGGGTGCCAAGACAACTGGATGATTCCTTGGAACTGATGATTTACCATAGTGAAGACGGAACTGTGGTTACACGTCAGAAACTGGGAGAGATAATCAGGGAGATGGGCTACGACTGGACTGCGGCTGATTTGAAGGACATAGGTATTGGTGTAGATGTGTCTGAGGCCTCGTTTACCATTGAAATAGAGGCCTGGGATATAGTAGAAACGATAACGGTAATATTATGATCATTAAAATATTTGGTATGAAACAATTGTATATGGCGGCGGCAGCTGCATTGATGATGGTGTCCTGTGCTAAGGAACAGGCGGTCAGGATGCCTGAAGGCACGGGAGTAAGAACTCCTATTAGTTTTTATGTTGATGGTCCGGCATTTGACATCTCGACGAAAGTGGATGCTGTGACCAGTTTGGATGCTTTCAATGTGATGGCGACCTATGGCACGACAGGTTCCGAGTCCCATACATGGACCACTGTGGCAACTAAGACCGGAGATACTTATGTGACAGGGAAATACTGGCCACAGAGCGATCTGACATATCATTTTTATGCGAGTAATTCAACAATGACATTCAATGCTGCAGGTGCAACTGTGCCCGCAGATGGTTCTGAAGATATCGTATGCGCATATAGCGGCTCGCCCACATTTAATTCTTCCAGCCCGACAGCGCTTGTTTTTCATCATATCCTGGCGAGAATAGGCACTCTCACGGTTACTTCTGCATTCGATTATGATATTCAGGACCTGACTGTCGAAGTTACCAACCTGAAGACTTCCGGGCAATACAATCTCCGCACGAAGTCCTGGTCCGACGTCACCACCGTCGCCAGCCAGGTGATAAATGAGGGAAATAATGATTTGTATGTGCTTCCCGGGAAATACCTGATCAGGGCTTCATTTACATTGGTAAAGGGAGATTATTCGGGCACATTCTCAGGCTCCGGAAATGTTGATATCCAGGTCGAGAAAATAAATAATCTGTCCATCAACATAATCAAGGATCCTGCGGTAGCAATCAATTTCAGTGTATCGGTAGCCGCCTGGGAGCCTAAAACAATTTCACTCACTTTGTCGTAATCAATATGAGAAGGATTTCCATTTTGCTTTCGCTCTTCCTTTGTGGATGTGCATCCGAAATGATACAGACACCGGTAGCATTCGGTGTCTCGAGGGCTCCGCTGGAAATGGGGGACGCCAGCATGTCGGAATTCCACTATCTGACCTACGATTATAGTCTTGGAAGTTGGAGTGGTGAACTTGGAGGGGTAGCGGCCCTGGAAGGGAACGCTTCCTCTCCCTTTTTCCCCCAGGATGCCTCCAGGGTGTATTGGCCAGAAGGAAAGGTATATTCCTTTTATGCGGCTGGCTTCAACGATGCGGTTCCGGTGCCGGAGGATGACGTAGAGTTTGGCATATCCTATATGATGTATAGTTCAGGCACCACGGCAGTTCTTAATGTCCGTAATCCCAAGCATAATGTCGACTGGCTTGCGGCAAAGGCGCTCAATGTAGAAAAAACCGATGGTATCCCGCTGACATTCAAACACATAGGCGCGAAGATCAGTAGAATCACTTATGATATCGCCGATTATCGGAGCTGGATAGAGGAGAGGGAATTGGATATCACCGATATAATCCTTGCAGAATGCACCCTGACGGATGTGGATGAGCAGACCTACATCTATTCTTCAGATGCGGGAAGCGTCTTTCGCAGGGAATACTACGATTATTCTTCATCTGCCGCCCGTTCATTCGATGGCCCCGGGAGCCTGCATTTGTCTGAAAGTGGAACGTCCGTGGAGAAGTCGTATTATGCTTTTCCGGGGTACCATACACTGACCGTCCACGTATATGCCGTGGATGTAATGGGAAACCAGGTCATAGACGACAGGACAATCTGTGGAGAGTTGTTCCTGCCTATGAATAAGGAATGTGAACTGACAATAGTTGTTAACCCCGATTGCAGGGATTTGGAGATACGTGTAAACACATCTGTGTGTTCATGGGAAAACGGAAGCATTGGAACCGTGTCGGAATAAACAAAATGGAAATGAGCAGGGTATCATACAGTGCGATAATCATCTTTCTTGCGGTTTCCTGCACGGATGCTGCATTCACGAGCCAGAACCCGGGGCAAAGCAGGATGACCATGGTAAGGTTCTTTGCTCCGGAGACCGGGACTCTGGATCTTTGCGCGTTTCGCGAGGATGGAAGCCTTGATGCGCATACGAGACAGTCAGGAGCGGAACTGACTGCAGAATTGATTTGCGGCGAGCCCTTGCGCTGGTGGCTTGTTGCGAATGCTCCGGAGGGCCTGCTGGATAATGTCGCTACAGTCGATCAGATGATGGATACTGAACTGCTGTTGGAATCAATGAATCCGGATCGGCCATTAATGGTTGGAACCGGCAGGGATTTGTTCCGGGACGACTCGGAAAAAACGGTCAAAATGAACAACGTGTCGTGCAAGGTATCCGTAGGAAGCCTGAGCCCCGTTTTTCTGGACACGGGAACGCCCGAACCGGCTGAAGCATACCTTGATAATGTTTTTCTGATAAATGCATCGGCGTCTATTCCTCTTTCGCTCCGGCAATCCGCGGACATGCTCCGCAATCAGGACTGCCTGGAGCCGGATTTGCCCGAGGGGCTTGCGGTATTGCTCTGCAAAGCAGTGTCGATGCATCTTCAGGGCACTGAAACCCGGAATCTGGATCTCTCGCTTTATTGTTTCCCTAATCCGCTTGGGAGTACCAAACTGGTGCTGGACCTGAACATAGGAGGACGGAAAAACTATTATCCGATACCTATTCCTTCAATGGAGAGAAACGTGGAATATCATATCGACGAGATTGTGTTGCTGGGTGAAGGGTCTCCGTCTCCGGCGATTCCTGTGGATCGGAAGGCCATAGCCTGCGAAGTCACGGTTCTCCCGTGGAATACTGTAGAAAAGACATGCATAATGTGATAATAATTGAATCAAATGAACAAGATAATAATACCGTTGTCGATCCTGCTGCTTGCAGGATGTGTGGAAGAAAGGACGGCAGGGGATAAACATGGGAATATGGTCCGTCTTTCGCTGACCGTAGATTGTGATGCACCTGCAAAAAGTTCGATTCTGGTGGATGAGACCCGGGTCACGGACCTTAATGTCTGGGTGTATACGTCCTCCGGCCAGTTAAAAGAAACACACTACTACGACAATCTTTCTTTTAATTCGTCCGGTAGTGTCAGTTTTACTACCGATGCCGGCGGGCATAGCCATCTGGTGGTGATAGGGAACGCCGGTAGGGCGCTGGAAGCTCCGGGAAGTGCGTCGGATACTGCCACATTCGGCATAACCTGGTCCGGAGATGCTTCCGGGAAGATGCTGATGATTGGGGAGGGCACGCTATCGCTGACTTCCACCGGAATGCAGAGTGCGGTAGTGCTTCACCGGGCGATGGCCCGTATCGGCTTAAGGGTGAGCCTCGAAGCGTCACTTGCTGCAGCCGGGGGTGTACTGGGTGGCAATATCAGGATCAAGTCGGCAAGACTCTGCAATAATCCATCGATTGTTTCCGTAACACCTGAAGCCGCTTGGAGCAGTATCCGGACATATAAGGCTCCTGATGGGAACGGACTCCGTGACGGGGACCGTCTCTCGGACTCGGACATCACAACGCTTTACGCGGGCGGAACTATTTATCTGTACGGCCTGCCTAATTTCACGGACGTGGCATACTCCTCCCGGCCGGAGGAGGCAACGGCATACTCTTCCTACATCGAAATGCAATTTGATTTCGACAGTATCGGAAATGTGGGACAGGGTGGTGTGCTTTGCCGTTTTTACGCCAATGACGGTGACATGATAGGACTCATGGGCGGATGCAGTTATACCTGTCACGTGACGGTTTCAAACAACGGAGCGTCGAATTCGTGGAGGAAAGATGATTTCCGGATGGATGCTCCGGAAACGTTCTATGCTGGCGAAATCAACGATGTGCTTATGCATTCCCGGAATCACGATGCGCAGAGTGTATCCTTCTCCCTCTCAAATACTCCTGGAGTTCAGGAAAACGGAACGTTCAGGATAGCAGACAAGATAGTGAACGGAAGTCTACAGGGAGTTCAGATAATCAGCAAAACTGCCGGGAATGGCACGCTATACTGTTTCAACTCTGCGAATGAGATGATGGGCAGTTTGCCTCTGACGGCCATTTATCCGGAAATCAGCGTGTCGAATAAAACCTTGGATGTAGTCGGTACAGAAGTGCAATTGGACCTGCAGGGGCTTTCGGATATCTACACAAACAAGGCCTCGGAGGAACTCTTTTCATCTTTATACGGGATATCGTCCATTGAACCTACGGCCCTCGTCTCCGGTTTGAGTGGAGATGATTTTATTCACGCCGGCATTTCAGATAAGATGTTGTTCGTAGACAAGTTGCGCTGGACGCGTTCCGGCATAGAAAGAAATTGGACGGAGGCTGTTGGCAAGACCTTTCCCTACAAGGTGACGCTTGCCTGCGGGATATCGGCAGATTTTGATATCGGGATAAGCAATTCCGTGGTTTCGCCTCTTCGGGCGAGTGGTTTTTATGGTGAGGCTATCAATGTCTCGATGGTTGAAGACCCGCTTCCTGCAGTTGCGGCACTTGCCAGCCAAAATACGATTACTGCCTCGGTCAGCACCAGCGTTCCATCCAGTTTCTGTACTCCGACAAAGTCTGAGTGGCAAGCGAATGGCTGGAGAACCTGGTATGGTGGAACTGTTTTTCAGGCAGGTAATATTGCGGATGAATATGTGACGTCCTGGAACTCCTCCTCTATTTGTTGGTCGCTTCCTGAACCCGCCATAAGGGCAAAGTATGGTGATTCAATACCAATTTTCGTCGGAAAGTTGAACCCCCATTGTGGTGATTATGTGCGAGAACCGGTAGGATATTATGCTTCTACTATATACATTCCGGTAGGGGTGGACTTGTACATCGAACGGGTGGCAACTTACAAGCGCGGCTTGGATACATGGTCGGTTTGTGTAAAAGGAGATGAATTCTATAGCACTGACTATTTGGTGAATTTCACCACGTGCCTTTGTTTCCGCGCTCATGATATGCAGACAGTGCTGGATGTGGAGGACGGACATTTCGCATATCAGGGTAGAGACGGTGGTGCTTATTATTCAAATTATACCGGAATCGGGCTTAATGGGTATGCGTTCGACAGTATCGGATCCTATCTGGAGACCGATTGGGATGGGGATCTTTTCAAGAACTCTGATTTTAATAACGGATCAGGACCAGTGTTTTTCACGAATAGTTTTTCGTACAACGTCTGTGCTCCTTACAACGGCAGCGGATTCGGCGCAAAGGGCGGCCGACATCTTGGAATCTATTATTACGCGCCCTACACCTACCAGGGTGGACATGCGGAGATTGCAGACAACAACGGACACGTGAGCACTAAGGGCTACGTGTCCGTAGAGAAGTGGAGCGTTTCTTCCAGGGCCTTTTTCGACTGGCCGGAAGAGGAAATCATCAAGCCGTTTTCTTCTGGGGGTCTTTAAACAGTATCATGAAGAGCAGTCCGACCACGAATGCATAACCTGCAAAGATGTACCAGGCCTTGGGCCATGAAGGATTGGCGGCATTATAAACCGTTGCATCCACGACTGCTCCGGCGCAAAGAGTGCCGACAGTCGCTCCCAGACCATTGGTCATGAGCATGAACACACCCTGGGCGCTGGAACGGATGTCCGGGGTGGTGTTCTCGTTCACATAGAGGGAACCGGAGATGTTGAAGAAGTCGAATGCGACGCCATAGACTATGCAACTCAGGATGAAGAGCAGTACACCGGGCATCGAAGGATTGCCGGCTCCGAAGAATCCGAAGCGGAACACCCATGCGAACATGGCCATCAGCATAACTTTCTTGATGCCGAATTTCTTCATGCAGATGGGGATCAGCAGGATGCAGAGGGTCTCGGATGCCTGGCTGATGGCAATCAGCGCGTTGGAGTTCTTGACTGCGAACGTGTTGGCCAGGGCCGGGTCAGCAGCAAATGATCCCAGGAATGTATTGGCATATCCGTTTGTAATCTGCAGCGATGCGCCCAGCAGCATCGAGAAGATGAAGAAGATGGCGAACTGGCCTTGCTTGAAGAGGCTGAATGCCTTGAGACCGAAGGCCTCGGCCAGGCTCTTGGACTCTCCGCGGTTGATGTCGCATGCGGGCATCGTCAGGGCGTAGGCGCAGAGCACCAGGGAAAGGATACCGGAGGAGAAGAGTTGGTTGTAATTGTCCTGCATCGCGACTCCTCCGATTTTGACGAAGTTAGTCAGCAGCATGCTCGCGATGAAACCGATGGTGCCGAAAACGCGTAGCGGAGGGAAGGTGGTGACGGGATCCATCCCTGCCTTTCCAAGGGCGTTGTATGCCACGGAGTTAGATATTGCGATGGTGGGCATATAGAAGGCTACGCTGATGCTATACAGGGCGAAAAGCGGCCCGAATTGCACTCCTGCGCCCGCATTCATGCAGTAGAAACCTGCTCCCAGCATGAAGAGGCCAGCAAGGCCATGGCAGAGGGAGAGGGTTTTCTGTGCGGGGATGTAGCGGTCTGCCACTATGCCCATCAGTGTGGGCATGAAGATGGACACGATTCCCTGCATTGCGAAGAACCACTTGATCTGGGGGCCCAGACCGGCCATTCCGAGATAGCGGCCGAGTGACGTAAGATATGCTCCCCAGGCTGCGTACTGGAGTATTAGCATCAGGACTAGCCTGACTTTAAGCTGATTGTTTTTCATTATTTGTGGCTTTGTTGAACAGACAAATTTAGCGTTTTTCTGCTAAATTGCTTATCTTTGAAAGATGAAATTTGAAAAGACCCATTCGGACCCATTGTCCTCCGCCCGCTGCGGTGTGCTGCACACGGACCACGGTGATATCCGCACTCCGATCTTCATGCCCGTGGGCACCGTGGGTTCGGTGAAAGGGGTCTATCACAGGGATCTTAAAGAAGATATAAATGCCGAAATAATCCTCGGCAACACATACCATCTATACCTGCGCCCGGGCCTGGACATCCTTCGCAAGGCCGGCGGCCTGCACAAGTTCGAAAACTGGGACCGTCCCATCCTCACCGACAGCGGCGGATTCCAGGTTTTCAGCCTCAGCCCCATACGAAAACTCACTCCTGACGGATGCACCTTCCAGAGCCATATAGATGGCAGCAGGCACACTTTTACTCCGGAGAATAACGTTGACACACAGCGCATTATCGGCGCGGATATAATGATGGCGCTGGATGAGTGCTGCCCGGGCGACGCCGACCATGCCTATGCCCGCAAGAGCCTGAATCTCACCAAATCCTGGCTGGAGCGCTACGACAAGCGCTTCCGCGAGACCGAGCCTCTCTACGGCTACAGCCAGTGCTATTTCCCCATAGTGCAGGGATGCGTGTATCCGGATCTCCGCAAGGAAGCGGTGGATCACGCGGTTCAGTTCGATGCCGACGGCTACGCGATCGGCGGCCTGGCGGTTGGGGAGCCCACGGAGAAGATGTATGAAATGTTGGAGTTGGTATGCCCCCTGCTTCCGGCGGATCGCCCCCGTTACCTGATGGGGGTCGGCACACCCGCCAATATCCTGGAAGGCATTGCGAGGGGAGTGGACATGTTCGACTGTGTGATGCCCACGCGCAACGGCCGCAATGGCATGATCTTCACCTGGAACGGCATCATGAACATGCGCAACGAGAAATGGAAGGATGATTTCAGCGAACTGGACCCGCTGGGCACGTCCTTTGTTGACCATACATACACCAAGGCCTACCTGAGGCATCTGTTTATCTCAGGTGAGATGTTTGCGGGAATGCTGGCAAGTGAGCATAACCTTGCATTCTATCTCGACCTGGTCCGCCAGGCCCGCGCCCATATCGAGGCGGGGGATTTCGCGGCCTGGAAAGAGGCGGCGGTGGCCAAGATAACGAAGAGATTATGAGGAAACTCGACCTCTACATATCCAAGAAGTTCATAACGACCTTCTTCATGGCGTTGCTGCTCATCATCGGCATCGTCATCATCTTCGATATCTCCGAGAAGGTAGACTATTTCGTGAAGAACGAGGCTCCGCTCAAGGCCATAGTCTTCGACTACTACGTGAACTTCGTGCCGTATTTCGTGAACATGTTCAGCCCTCTGTTCGTGTTTATTACGGTCATCTTCTTCACATCCAGGATGGCCTCCAATTCCGAGTTCATCGCCATCTTGTCCGGTGGCGTCAGTTATATCCGGGTCCTGGTGCCTTACGTTGCCTGCGCAATCCTGATAGGCCTGCTTTCACTTGGGCTCAACCTGTATGTGATTCCCAAATCCAATGTCACCAGGACTGCTTTCGAAGAGAAGTATATCAAGAACAAGCCTGTCCGTTTCAGGAACGTGCATTACCAGATCGCACCCGGGCAGTTTGTGTATGTGGAGTCTTTCAGCCGCTGGAACAACACGGCTTACAAGTTCACCCTGGAAAGCATAGAGAACAACAAACTCAAGAGTAAACTGGAGGCTGATTCCGCCGTTTGGGACAGCACCAAGCAGTGCTGGCGCCTGCGCAACTGGTTCATCCGGGATTATGCCACCGGGTTGGAGGATCATATCACCAGCGGAGAGAAGAAGGATACGGTCATTGAACTGACGGTAACGGATTTCTACCGCAACGAGAAAACGGTGGAAACTCTCCCCATCAAAGACCTTAACCAACTGATAGCCACGCAGAACATGCGTGGAGATGCGAATGTGATGTTCGCCGAGATCGAGCTTCACAACCGCTTCGCCATGCCTTTCTCGGCCATCATCCTTACTATAATGGGCGTTTGTCTCTCGTCCCGCAAAAAGAGGGGCGGCATAGGATGGAACCTGGGTATAGGCATCGGCCTGGCGTTCTCCTACATCCTTTTCCAGCGCTTTGCCCAGATGTTCGTATATACGGGCTCCATGCCTGCCGCGGTAGCGCTATGGATACCTAACATGCTATTTGCTCTGATTACAGTTTTTCTTTATACCAAAGCTCAGAAATAATGACAGTAAAAGTCGTGAACAAGGGTCTGAATGCCCTTCCGCAGTACGCTACGCTGGCTTCCGCCGGCATGGACGTGCGTGCTTCCCTGGATGCTCCGGTGGTGCTCAATCCTCTCCAGAGGGCTATGATTCCCACGGGACTCTATCTTGAAATCCCGGTTGGATATGAGGTACAGGTTCGCCCCCGCAGCGGTCTGGCGGCCAAGAAGGGTATCACCGTTCTGAACACACCCGGCACCATCGATGCCGATTACAGGGGAGAGGTGAACGTTATCCTGGTGAATCTTTCGGACCAGCCCTTTACCGTTGAGCCCGGCGAGCGTATCGCGCAACTGGTGCTTGCGAAGCACGAGAAGATTGACTGGGAGGAGGTTTCCGAACTGGGGGCAACGGAGCGCGGAGAGGGTGGATTTGGCAGCACCGGCACGAAATGAGTACAGAGGAACTCTACAAGTTATATTGCGAGTGTGGCTGCAAGGTGACTACCGATAGCCGCAGTGTTCCGCAGGGCTCGATTTTCTTTGCTCTTCGCGGGGAGAATTTCGATGGCAACGAGTATGCGCTGAAGGCTCTGGAGGCTGGCGCAGAATATGCCGTCGTGAATGATGATGCTGTTGGGGGTATGGCTGTAGAGACACCCCCCTCCCTAAAGGGCACCCTCCCCCTAGCCGGGGGTGGCAGGGTCGCTCTACAGCATACCCCCACCAGCCAGATTATCCCTGTTCCAGATCCTTTCAAAGCGTTACAGGAACTGGCGGTATTCCATCGCCGTGCGTTAGGGATCCGGGTTGTGGGGTTGACGGGGACGAATGGCAAGACTACTACCAAGGAGTTGATCGCCGCGGCGCTGGGTGCCAAGTTCAAGGTCGCGGCGACCAAGGGCAATCTGAATAATGATATCGGTGTTCCGCTGACGCTGCTTTCCATTGCTCCCGGCACGGAGATGGCGGTGGTGGAGATGGGTGCTAATCATCCTGATGATATCGCGAAGTTGGTGAAAGTCAGTCAGCCGGATTACGGCTATATCACCAACGTGGGAAAGGCCCACCTGCTGGGTTTCGGTTCCTACGAAGGTGTGCTGGCGGCCAAGACTGAACTATATAAATGGCTGGGGAGCCACAGGGGCTCGCTGATATTTGTGAATACGGACTACCCGGACCTGGCGGCTGAGGCAAATAAGCAGGCCTGCCACCAGTGGGAATTCAGCCGCGAATCCATGGGCGTGGAGGTGCTTCCGGCAACGCCGGAGAATCCTTTCCTGTCGCTGAAAGTCGGCAAAGATGAAATCCATACCCGCCTTGTGGGTGCGTATAATACGGATAATGTAATGGCTGCACTGGCCATCTCCGAGTATTTCGGAGTAAAGCGGGCAGATGCCATCCGTGCCATCGAGGCCTATACTCCTGCAAACAGCCGTTCGCAGTTGCAGAAGACGGAGCGCAATACCCTCATTGTAGATGCCTACAATGCCAATCCCACTTCGATGGGACTGGCCATAGACAACCTTGCAGCCCTTCAGGCTGATAACAAGATAGCCCTGCTCGGGGATATGCGCGAACTGGGTGAGGCGTCTGTTGAGGAACACAAGAGTATCATTCGTAAACTCGTTTTGGCCGGCATTCCCGCCTGGCTGGTAGGGGAGGAATTCGGCAAGGCTCTGATGGAATTAGGCATTGTACCCGGAGCAGATCCCATTATAAAAGGCAACTTCCTCACTTCGGAAAATCTTGCCTCCTACATAGCATCCAACCCCGCTGCCTTCTCCGGCCAGACCATCCTCGTCAAAGGCTCCCGCGGCATCCAGATGGAAAAAACAATCCCGGAATTATAGCGAGGTGTTGATTAACTCATGGCCAAGATTATGGATTGCATCCTGGATCTTGGCTATTTGTGTTTTACGGGGATGGGAGGTGCCGTGGGCGTATGCCCAGATTTGTTTCGGATGGATTCCTGCCAGGTTTCCAAGGGCTGTGGGAGTAATTATTCCGGTGTAATATTCCAGCATGGTTTGAACGTCCCAGTTGGTTACAAGTTCATATTCTCCGTCCAGCCACGATGGATATATATATGCCACGTCTTTCCCGTCGCTTTTGACAAGGCGCAGGGTCTCGATTAATTCTCTTTTTGCGATTTGCGGCGTGGCTCCGGAACCGAACAGTGCCGGATGGTCATTACAGTATGCGCTGTAAGTACCGTCTTTCGCCCGGTTTATTGTAATTTGTACTCTTTCCATAAGTGCTTCAAATATAGAATATTTTCTATAAATCAGCAAGATTAATTGATAATTTTCTATTAATTTCTACCAAGTCCATATTTGGTACTGAAGTTTGATGTCTTTGGTGGAGGCGCGGAAATATAAGCGTTGCCTGCACCTTCGGGTGCGATAAGAAATACCTGCTATCAGCGACAGACCTTTTTTCTGACCGTACCAGGCGGGGACGGTGAAGCAGCCGGGGAGGTCGCGTTCGTAGGAGTAGATGCGGGAGGTCCAGTTAGGGGTGTCGCAGATGGTGCCGCGGAGGTAAATGGAGGCCTGGAAGCGGGCGGTGTCACGAGCCGTTTTGTATCCCAGTTCCAGGTAGGCGAGGCCTCCGGCTTTGTAGTCGGCGGTTTGCACTCCGTTAAGCCGCAGACATCCCTGCAGTGGCCCTTTGGAGGCCTTGAGGTCCAGACGGAGGTCGTGCCTCCAGACGGCGGAATAGCCGTCTCCGGATGGGCTGACCTGCATCCTTTCCACCCAACGGATGACGGGAGAGATCTGCCATGCACCCCATTCGAAAGACGGGCTGGCATTGACCACGGACTTGAACTGCTGGTAGTTTTTCTTCCGCAGGCGGAGTTTCTCTGGATGAACGGCCATATCCACCGTGCAGTTCAGCCACTTCCGGGCGAATCCCGCCGCGATGCCCGCCTCATCGCGCACCGCACCGGAGGAGCGCACCGCACCGGCACCGGGAGCGGAATAGCCAGGGGAGTAGTAGCGCAGCAGGATGCTGGCGGAGGTCTTATATTCCGGCGCCCAGGTGGTTCCTGCCAGTGCAGCGGCCCCATCATCCCACGCCGCTTCCCCGAAAAGGGTGAGATGCCCCAGACCCTTCTTCCAGTCGGCGGAGAAACCGCTCTTGCCGGAATCGAGGAAACCGTTAAGGCCGATGGAAGCACTGCGGCCGTGCCATCCGGCGGAAGCCAGCAGGGCCCCGCTATCAGTCGCTCCTGCCGCCAGCATGGTGCTCCGTCCGCTATAATCCAGGCAGATGCCGCGGTACGAGGGAGAGAAGGAACCTGTGCCGGAGAAGCCGGAGCCGTTGCGGCTGAAACTGCCGGCGCTGGGAAATCCGCTCAGCGAGAAACCGCTCCAGAGCAGCAGCCCCTGCCCGAAACGGGCGTTAAAATCCCCCAAAACGGCCTTCCACGGGCGCTTGCCATAGATAACGGCGCTGGCGGTCGTGCTCTCCCGGCGGGACAGGTAGAACTCCGCCCTCTCCCCATAAGACAGGTGGTATTTGCCTGCGAGGGTGGTGCCCGCCTCTTTCACTACCGCCCGCGCGGTGGCATCCTGCCTGATGCTGCGGTAGTGCCTTTTTCCGGCAGGAGAGTGGCTCTCGAAGGACAGGAACAGCGCCAGCGCCTGTGCCACGGGCGGTGTGAATCCCGGCACCCTGCCCAGTTCCGTGGCGGAGAGGATATCACCGGTGCGCCCGATGTAGTCCTGGATGCTGGCAATCTGGTAGTCGCTGAAAAGCCCGCTGGCGCGCATACGCGCCGTAGACGCCAGGTTAATGCACACGGGATTAGCCGCGAGGCTCTCAAATCTCTCCATCTCGCTTTCCTCAAGTTCCTCCGGGCTGCCGGCACCCGTGATAATCAAAACGGCCTCAATCAAAGACATCATCAATCTCATGGGCGCAATATAGGGGAGGGAAACAGCAATGTCAATCAAATAAATGCATATCGAAAACTTTTTTAAGTTTGCGTATCGGAAATATTTGTAACTTTATGCATTGAAACTTAAAATATGGATAAAGTTTATATTCACGACAAGGTCTTCGTGCCTTTCATCCCCTTTGAGAAAATCTCGCAAATCATTGATTCTGTGGCAGATAAGCTGAATGGTGATTTTTGTGACGCGGATCATGACTATGCCCGCCCGTCAGAAAAGGAAGATGCGCCTGTGCTTCTTTGCATTCTTCACGGATCCATCCTTTTCACCGGAGAACTTCTCAAACGCCTTAACTTCCCCGTCGAACTTGCCTCGATGAAACTGTCTTCATATGTTGGCACCACATCTACCGGGGTGGTCAAGGAAAAAGCACCTCTCAGCACCGACATCACCGGCAAGACGGTGATAGTATGCGAAGACATCGTGGATACAGGAACTACTATTGTCGCCCTGAAGCAGAAACTGCTGGACAAGGGAGCAAAAGACGTCAAACTTTGCACGATGCTGCTCAAGCCCGAGGTTTTCTGCAACCGCTGCGAGTTGGATTACGTCGGGGCCGAGATTCCAAATCGTTTCATAGTCGGTTTCGGGCTGGATTACGATGAATACGGCCGCAACCTGAAAGATATTTACGTATTAGAATAACAGATATGAAGTATTTCATCATGTTCGGCCCTCCCGGGGCCGGGAAAGGAACCCACGCGGCTGCGTTGGTGGAAAAGTTTAATCTTAAGCATATCTCTACCGGAGAACTGCTGCGCAGCGAAATAGCCGCCGGCACCGAGTTGGGCAAGCAGGCCCAGTCACTGATTGAGAAGGGTGATTTCGTGCCCGATGTGGTCGTGGAAGGCATGATTGCAAACACTTTTGCCGCCAATCCTCACGTGAATGGATTCCTTCTCGACGGGTTCCCCCGCACCATACAGCAGGCCATAGACCTGGACGAGATGCTGGAATCCCGCGACGAATATGTGACGGGCGTCATCTCACTGATGATTCCGGATGAGGTCATCAAGGAACGCATCAAGGGCCGCGCCCTGATAGAAGGCCGCGCCGACGATGCCAACGATGAGACCATCGCCAACCGCATCCGCACCTATCACGCCAAGACAGAGCCCCTTATCGAAATATACAAGGAAAAGGGCGTCTATCACGAAATCAACGGCGTGGGCACTATTCCGGAGGTGGAACAGCGCGTCATCGACCTGATGGACAAGCTTTAGCATATGCGCCGTCTCCTGCTCCTGCTCGTGCTTTCTGCTGCTGCCGTTCCCGGTCTGGCGCAGAAGTTCGTGTATGGCTCGTATTTCGATTATTACTTCGACAATCGCGAGTTCGACCGTTCACACGAGAAATATATGGAGTCGGAGACCTTGCATTCGGTGCTGGTGGCTCCGGAAATCGGCCTGTCTTTCAAACAGGGTGAGAACACCGAGCACCGTGTGCTTCTCGGAACCGATGTCCTCAAGGATACGGGTTCCGGTTCAAAACCGTCAGATGCCTTCCGGGAATTGATGATTTATTATAATATCCGCAGCCGCTTCGGGACCAATCGCAGTTTCGAGGCGGCCGCGGGCGTTTTTCCCCGCCGGCTGCTGGGCGGCAGTTACAGTCGGGCCATCTGGAGCGATGCCCAGACCTTCTACGACATGAACATGGAAGGCGTGCTGCTGAAGTACGGTGCCGACCGGTTCAACGCCGAAATCGGTTGCGACTGGATGGGGATGTATTCCGCCGACAGACGCGAGCGTTTCCAGATATTCTCGTCCGGAGAATGGAAGGTAAGTGGCTGGCTTTCAGCCGGATGGGGGCTGAGTTTCTATCATTATGCCACCTCTGCGGTGGCGCACAACGTCATCGACAACCATCTGCTGAATCCATGGATTAAGGCCGATGCCGCTGGATATGTGCCTTTCTTTACCGAACTATCGCTCCAGGCCGGCGCGCTTGCGGGATATCAGCGTTCCAGGGAGATAGATGCCGACCCGGCGCTGCCTGCCGGGGCGGAATTCATCTTCCGCGCAGCAAGAAAGAGTCTCTGCCTGCAGAGCAGCCTGTATGCGGGGGATGACCTTTACCATTATTACGATTATCCCGCACCGGAGGGAGGCAACTACGGAGCGGATCTTTATCCCGGGGAAAACACCTACCATGGCTTCTACAACCGCTCGGAGTTGATCTGGACCCCGCGCATCACAAAGAAACTGGCGCTGCAGATCGTGGCCGCCTTCCACTTCGACGGAAGCGGTTATCTCGGCTGCCAGCAGGTCGTTCGCCTGAAACTCGGGCTTTAGTTTTTCTTGAAGATTTTATACCCCAGCGCCGCTATGAGAATGCTCATCAGCGGGCTCAGTATGTTGAAGAAGCAATAGGGAAGATAGACTAGTGTCGGGGTGGCCAGTATGGTCGCCTGCGTCATGCCGCAGGTGTTCCAGGGCACAAGCACCGAGGTCACTGTCGCAGAATCCTCCACGGAACGGCTCAGGAGACGGTTTTCATAGTTTCCGTCTTCGTATATATCCTTGAAGATGTTGGCCGTGAGCATGATGGAAAGATATTGGTCGCAGACCAGGGTGTTGAGGGTGGCGCCGGTTGCTACTGTTGAGGTCACCAGTCCGGTGCGGTTGCCGGTGAACTTGCGCATGGCCTTTATGATGGTATCTATCATTCCGCCGGCCCTCATGCATGCACCGAAGCACATGGCGCAGATAATAAGATAGATGGTGTTGAGCATTCCTATCATTCCGCGGGAAGATACCAGTTCGTTCACATGAGGATCCCCGGTCTCCACCGGCACAGTGTTATATATGCTTTCGATGGTGCCGGCAAGCATCAGTTTCCAATGGGTCAGAGGTCCTTCGATACCGTGCTTGAGAGCGGCGTTCTGCCCTATTTCACGGATTATATCCGGCTGGAAAACCACTGCGGCGACGGCCGCCATCAGTGTGGACAGGGCCAGCACTATGAGGGCGGGCATTTTCCGTGCAATCATCACACCGGTCAGAAGCGGCACAATCAGAAGCCAGGGGGTTATATGGAACTTTGAACTGAGGATCCCGGTGAAGGTGCTCATGTCCGCGGGGTTGTCCGGGGTTCCAGTCAGGCCGATAACGGTAAAGGCTGTCAGCGCTATCACGAAGGATGGCACCGTGGTGATGAGCATGTAGCGTATATGGGTGAACAGCGGAGTTTCTGATATGGAAGAGGCCAGGACAGTGGTGTCTGACAGGGGGGAGATCTTATCCCCGAAATATGCCCCGGAGATGATTGCACCGGCAATCAGCCCTTCGTGGAAGCCTTCAGCCTTGCCTATTCCCAGCAGCGCTACGCCTATTGTGGCGATGGTGGTCCAGGAACTGCCCAGCATCAGCGATACGGCTGCGCATATAAGGCAGGCTGCAGGAAGGAACAGTTTCGGGGAGATTATCTTCACACCATAGCATATCATAGTCGGAACTATTCCGCTCATGGTCCAGGTGCCGGAAATGGCGCCGATAAGCAACAGAATCACTATTGCCGACGTGACATTGCCTATATTGGCCTTGATGGCTTCTTCAAATGCCTTCCATGGGGCCTTGAACAACCACATCGACAGCCAAATGGCCACGCCGGAGGCGAACAGCAGCGCAACCTGGCTGGCGCCCTGTATGGAATCGCTGCCCAGTATGCTGATGTTGAATGCCAGCATGGCAATCAGGACCAGTATCGGGATTAGTGATATTAAGGTCTTTTTCATAGCATAATGGCCGCTTTCCCGTTTCGGCCGTCTATACATACCTGGAGGGGCTTATCGAAGCGGATATGGCGGAAAAAGTTGCTCTCGCTAACCGCAGGCAGGGTGTCGAGCGTGTCGAAGTCAATGAAGTCGGACGGCCGCGAAAACTCGTCTATGCTGATGTATCCTGCGTTGAAGGATGTCAGATTTTGGAAGAAGTGGGAGCCCTGGCTGGGATCTACACGGAAATCCGGAAGCGAGCATTCTATCAGGGCCTTGGTCTCGGAAATATCGCTCCAGGAAACAGGTATGCCCAGGGTAGGGATGCTGGAACCCCAACGTCCGTAGCCAATGAGTACATAATTGCGACCCTCATTTCTCATGCGGGTGTTCAGTGCCTTGAGTTCTTCGGCAATCTCGACCGTGCGCATCTTGTCGAAGGCATCTTTGCGCAGGTAGATTATATCTTTCAAATCCGGAATCCAGCCGGTGCCGAGGGCGCAGTTTGAACGCAGAAGGGCGTGGCTGTCGTCGATATCTTTCCAATCCACTTCGGCTTTCATGCTGTCGGTGGATATGGGACGGATTTGCAATAGATGGAAGATGCGTTTCTCGAGGTCAGCGGCGAATTCGAGTTCCACGCTGCACTTCATCTCGTCTGCAGCGATCTTCAGCAGTTCCTTGAGGATGTCTGCCAGCGGGAAAGTGTTATAGCGCAGCACATGAGCGAAAGTGACGGCCTTTGGCCCCCGCGGTTCGGCGGAATCCACCATGCGCTGGTTCTCAAAGTCATAGGTGGAAGCCACCCTGGCAAATTCGCGGAACCTGCCACATTCGGAGATTGGAATCCGATCGAGGTTAACGGCATCGTCTATCGAGGTCTTGAACTTTCCCGGAAGCAGGTTGAGGGCGTACATTGCCTGCTGGGTATCCCTCATGGCGAGATCGGGGGTGGATGTCTGGATCACATTTCTGGGGTAGAATGGTGAAAAACGAAGCACCTGCTCCCCGTCCACAACGGCTTTGCCAAGGCCGAAGGCTATCTTTGCAATACCTTCCTCCGGCTTCTCGTAACCAACAGGGTAGAAATTGACGGAGCGGGCTATTCCGGATAGGGTGGGGAAGTAATACCCGCTGTCTTCCGAACCGCAGATTTCCTGAATGATTATGCCCATCTTCTCTTCGGAAATAACGTTTGCGGTGGCGGTGATATATCCCCTGGAGGCCGCGTAATAGACCGATGCATATACGCTCTTGATAGCAGTCGCGAGCAGGCGCAGTTGCTGGTCTTCGTTCTCGGTGCGGGGTATCATGTAGGTGGAATAAATTCCCGCAAATGGTTGATAATAAGAATCTTCCAGTTTCGAAGAGGAGCGTATGGCCAGCGGTTTGTCTATCTGGCGGATAAAGACCCGGAGGTCGTCTATCAGGTCTGAGGGGAGTCTGGAAGACGCGAACTGGGTGAGCAGTTCACTGTCGGAAACATCGGAATTGATGACATATTGCAGGCCGTTTTCAAGGATGAAGCGGTCGAAGTATTCCGTGGACAACACCAGGGTGCGCGGAATGGTAAGGCGTACGTCCTCCCATCGGTCGTAGAGGTTGTATTTATAGAGTATATGGCTGAGGAAAGCCAGGCCGCGGGCTTTGCCCCCGATGGAGCCATCGCCAAGGCGGGCCAGACCGATGGTGTCGTTGTATGTGGCAGGGTTGAAACGGGCCACTACCCCCAGGCTCTGGGCAATGCGATAGTCGTGAATGAGTTGTATCGCAGTAGTCCGGAGTTCCTGCGCGTCTTTGGTGTTGGTGTTTTTCAGTCTGTTGCCTGCGGTGAAAATACCACGGGCGAGCAGCCAGCGGGAAATATAATTCTTGGCACGAAGTTCTTCCAGAAGATTGTCCGGCAGGTTTGCAATGATGCGTTCCGCACCCTGAAGGTCGGAAGCACGGACAGTCTGATGGAGTTTGGGGTCGATGACCATAAAGTCGCCGAAGCCGAACTCGCGTCCGATGTATTCTCCCAGTTCGTGGGTGAGGGTTTTGGATCCTTTAAGGATGAATCCTGCCCCGAGTTTCTCCGCAACACTTCGCATGCTTTCCTGTGAAGACTGCATCAGGATGGGCATTTTAGGGA
>JAFZIX010000163.1 GCA_017554135.1 Bacteroidales bacterium
GAAATCGCCCGCGAGGCCGGCCTGCCGCAGATTCCGGTGATCGCCGTCGCAGGGCACGACACTGCATCCGCCATCGCCGCGGTGCCTGCCGCCAATCCTCACTTCGCATACCTCAGCAGCGGCACCTGGAGCCTGATGGGAATCGAATCCCCCAAGCCTCTCATCTCGGATGAGACCTGCCGCCTCAATTTCACCAACGAAGGCGGAATAGAAGGCACCACCCGCTTCCTCAAGAACATCACCGGCATGTGGCTGCTCGAGCAGAGCCGCAAGATCTGGGCCTCCGAAGGCAGAACCTATAACTACGCAGAGATCGAGCGTATGGCAAACGAGGCAGCCTCATACACCGGCACGATCGACCCCGACGACCCGAGCCTGGCCAACCCCGGCAACATGCCGAAGGCAATCAGCAAACTCCTGTGGGAGTCCAACCAGCCCATCCCGGTCAACGATGCCGAGATGATCCGCTGCATCTACTGCAGCCTCGCCAAGAAGTACCACGAGGTGCTGGAAATCCTGCGTGCGCAGGCATCCTTCACCATCGATACCCTGCACGTGATCGGCGGAGGATCGGCCAACGATACCATGAGCCGCCTCACTGCCCAGGCCACCGGCGTGAAGGTCGTGGCAGGGCCTACCGAGGCCACCGCGATCGGCAACCTGATGATGCAGGCCAAGGCCGCCGGCATAGTGAAAGACCGTTGGGAGATGCGCGAGATTATTTCCAGAGAATTCAAAGTCAAAACATTCGAAATATGAAAGAAGCAAACATCCTGAGCGCTTATGCACAAGCCAAAGAGCGCTATGCTGCAATCGGCGTAGATACCGACAAGGCAGTCGCCGAACTTGAGAAGCAGCAGATTTCCCTCCATTGCTGGCAGACCGACGACGTGGGCGGATTCGAAAGCAACGACGCCCTCTCCGGCGGCATCCAGGCCACCGGCAACTATCCCGGACGTGCCCGCAACATCGACGAAGTCCGTGCAGATCTCGAATTCGTGAAGACGCTCCTCGCCGGCAACCACCGCGTCAACCTGCACGAGATCTACGGAGACTTCGGCGGAAAGTTCGTGGACCGCGACCAGGTGGGCGTAGAGCACTTCCAGAGTTGGATCGACTGGGCAAAGGCCAACAACTTCAAACTGGACTTCAACTCCACATCCTTCTCTCACCCCAAGAGCGGAGACCTCTCCCTCGCCAACCCCGACAAGGCCATCCGCGACTTCTGGATCGAACACACCATCCGCTGCCGCAAGATTGCGGACGCGATGGGCAAGGCCCAGAACGACCCCTGCATCATGAACATCTGGGTGCATGACGGCCAGAAGGATTACACAGTCAACCGCAAGAAGTACCGCGAGATCCTCGCCGAGTCCCTCGACACCATCCTCAAGGAGGATATGCCCGGCATGAAGAGTTGCGTCGAGGCGAAACTCTTCGGCATCGGCCTCGAGAGTTACACCGTGGGTTCCATGGACTTCTACGAGGGCTACTGCGCCACCCGCAAGGTTATCTACACCCTCGACACCGGCCACTACGAGCCCACCGAGAACGTGGCGGACAAGGTAAGTTCCCTGCTGCTCTATGTGCCTGAACTGATGCTCCACGTCAGCCGTCCCGTCCGCTGGGATTCCGACCACGTGACCATCATGAACGACATGACCCTCGAGTTCTTCAAGGAACTGGTCCGTTCCGAGGCACTGCACCGCGCACACGTCGGCCTCGACTACTTCGATGCATCCATCAACCGCATCGGTGCCTACATCATCGGCACCCGTGCCACCCAGAAGTGCATCCTGAGCGCCCTGCTCGAGCCCCTTGCAAAACTCCGCGAATACGAGGCGGAAGGCAAGGGCTTCCAGAAACTCGCACTCCTCGAAGAAGCCAAGACCCTGCCTTTCGGCGCCGTGTTCGATTACTTCAACTTCAAGAACGGCGTTCCCGTCGGCGAGGAATTCATTCCGGCCATCGAGAAATACGAAAAGGAAGTCACTTCCAAGCGTTAAACAAAAAAAGTCCGGCTCGATCGAGTCGGACTTTTATTTACTTTATCTCGTCTCGGGTGGGGATGGATGCCTGAGCGCCCATCCTCTGCACGGTGATGGCGGATGCCTTGGTGGCGAACCTGGCCGCTTCCGTGAGGTCGAGTCCCTCGGAAAGACCTACGCAGAGGGCTCCGCAGAAGGTGTCGCCCGCGGCGGTGGCATCAACGGCCTTCACCTTGAGTGAAGGAATCATCTCCGCCTTGCCGCCCTTGAATACCAGCGAGCCCTTGCTGCCGAGAGTTACGACGAAGTCCTTCACGCCATAGCCGCGTAGTTTCTCGACGGCTGCTGCGAGACTGGCGTCGTCGGTGACCGGGCATCCGCTCAAGGTCTGGGCCTCGGTGCGGTTGGGGGTCATCAGATCGATGTATTGGAACAATTCCGTCGGCAGTTCGCAGGCAGGTGCGGGGTTGAGGATGACGTACACGCCGGCCTCGTGGGCGATCTTCGCTGCGCGCAGCACGGATTCCACGGGAATCTCCAGTTGGAGGATGAGGAATCCTGCGCCGCGGATTACATCAGCAACGCTGTCGATGTCTGCGGGGGTGATGTCGCCGTTGGCTCCGGAGGCTACCGAGATGCAGTTTTCGCCGCTCTCGTCCACAAGAATCAAGGCGGTGCCGGAAGCAAGGGAGGAACGCATCACGTGCGAGATGTCGATGCCTTCCTTTTTGTAGCCTTCCAGAGCGTTGTCGCCGAAGATGTCATTTCCAACCTTGCAAATGAAGGTCACTTCTCCTCCCATCCTCTGTGCCGCAACGGCCTGGTTGGCTCCCTTGCCACCGGGTCCCATATAAAAAATACCGCCTGTAACTGTTTCTCCGGGAACGGGAAGCCGCTCCCCTTTGATTGTCATATCGGTGTTGCTGCTGCCGATAACTACAATCTTGTTGTTCATATTATTAGTTTTTGTTTTGTTGCTTGGTTAGTTGTTGTGCTTGCTTGTCCTTCTGTCGTTCCGAGCCCCCACTGTCATTAATGGCCTGCGGCCATTTTCCTCCTCGTCGCTTGACAGTGTGAGTGAAACTTCCACTGTGCTCGCTCCTTCGTCGGTTCCGAGCGAAGCGAAGGAATCTATGTTCTGCCGAAAGATAGACATTCGCCAGCCTACATCGCGCGCGTACGAATTAATAATTTGATGGCGGCGTTGTCGGTTTTTGCGCAAATTTTTGCGTTTTTGGTCGCAAAAATTGCGCAAAAAATCATTACCTTTGTCATCATGAAGAAGACGACACTTCAATCCATCGCCGAGCGCTGCGGATGTTCCATCACCACCGTATCACGCGTAATCAACGGAAAAGCAGCCAAATACCGCATTAGCCATAAGACCTCGGAGGCCGTAATGGCTGAAGTTACAAGGTCCAGTTATATCCCAACATTTACTACGCGAAGTTTGCGCAAAAAACGTTCAGGGATGATCGGGTTGCTACTGCCGTCCATTGCCAACCCTTACTTTGCCGAAATGGCCAGCGTCATAGTGTCTGAACTCTACAAATCCGGCTACACCGCCATCCTGGTAGACACGATGGAGGACGCGACTCGCCTGAACGAGAATGCCCGCGCCCTGCTATTGAGAAGGGTGGAGGGTATCATTGCCGTACCATGCGGAGATAACCCCGAGACGCTGGAGATGATAGGGCGCGAGGTGCCGGTAGTATTGATAGACCGCTATTTCGAAACTACCGGGCTGTCGTATGTAACCACCAACAATCTCAAAGGAGGGTATGACATCACCCGACTGTTAATCGAGTCCGGGCACAAAAATATTGCTTGCATTCAGGGAGCCAGAGATTCCATGCCAAATCGCGAGCGCGTGAATGGATATGTGCAGGCCATGACAGAGGCTGGATTGAAAGACTACATCCGAGTTTCAGGGAATGAGTTTTCGGTGCAGAATGGCTATCTGGGAACTAAGGTACTGATGAACGACACCAATCGGCCCACCGCTATTTTCGGCCTTAGCAATACCATCCTGCTAGGGGCGCTCAAGGCAATCCACGAATCGGGTCTGGATGTGCCGGAAGATGTTTCCCTAGTGTCGTTTGACGACAATCTTTACATGGATTACCTCACTCCCTCTATAACCCGCGTAAGCCAGCCGGTGGACAATATGGCCAAACTCTCAGTCCGTATCCTTCTGGAGTATCTGGACCAACCCGGCGCTCCCACAAATTCCCAGATCCGTCTTCTTCCTGACATTATTCAGGGGCGGTCGGTAAAAAACTTCAGGATTGAATAAACTCTATACACTTGGCGGTTTTTCGCCACAAGTGCCGATTACTCCGCAACCCGAAGGTAGCGCAGGAGGGCTTCGAGGAAGTAGTAATCCGCGTAGGTCAGGGGGATGTCCACGCCGGACCAGGAGTGAAGGTTGGTGACGCCATGCTTGAGGAGGAAGCCACCGTTCTCGCCTTCAGCAGCCAGGTATTCCGGCGAAGCCAGGGTACGCAGAATTCTCTCCGCGCACTTCAGATAACGCTTTCCATCCTTGCCGGGAGTGAAGGTACTGAGTTCCACAAAGGCGGAGGCCATGATTGCTCCCGCGGATGAATCCCGCAGCACAGGATCCCCGGGACGCCATTTGAACTTGGAGGCCTTTGGAGCGCCGACCGCGTTCATGTCGAAGGCATGCTTGGTGCCGGGAGCATTGAAATCCCACTCCGGCACGCCGTCTTTGGGCAGCATGGGGATGATGAATTCCGCAACTTTGCGGGCCTGCTCCAGATAGGCGGGATCCTTGGTCTCGCGATACATCATGGTGAAGCCGTAAAGCGCCCAGGACTCCCCACGGCTCCAGGTGGATTCATCGCTGAAACCCTGCGAAGTCTGCTTCTTCTCCACCGCGCCGGTTTCTTCATCATAAGCCACTACATGCCAGGTACTTGCATCCGGGCGGAAGTGATTCTTCAAGGTAGTGTTGGCATGCGAGCGTGCAATATCCATATACTTCTCCTCGCCGGTCAGGTGGGAAACTTCCGCCAGGATCTCCAGATTCATCATGTTGTCGATGATGACTGGGAAGTTCCAGCGCTTTCCCGGATTCCAACTCCTGGTGCAGCCGACCACAGGGCTGAAGCGGCCTGCAAGTTTTTCCGCACCGGCCTTCATCATCTCCAGATAGGCAGGATTGCCCGTCAGGCGGTATCCGTTGCCGAAACTGCTGTTCACCTGGAAGCCGATATCATGATGGGTATGCATTTCGATTATGCCGTCCAGTTTGGCGGTCTGGCGCTTCGCCATCTCGAGGATATCGGGATTGCCGGTGTATTCGTAGACGAGCCAGAGCGAACCGGGGAAGAATCCGCTGGTCCAGTCGTTCAGTTTGCCATCCTTCACCTGGCCATTGTCGAAAGTGATTGGCATCTGCTCGGGAGAAAGCCTGGCATCGAGCGCCGTAAACTGGGCAACAGCCCTTTCAAAAACCATATCTGCGGTTTTCTTGATGGACTTCCCGGAGTTGCAGCCGGGAATCAGGAGCAAAATTGCTGCAATGATAAGAGATTTCATAACGATTTACTTGCAGTGCAAATATAAAAAATTATATTTGTACCCATGAAGAATTCACTTTTATTTCTGGCGGTCTGCATGGCCTGCCTGGTGTCTTGCAATGTGTTGGATCCGGTGCGGGACGCCCTGCTGGCAAAAACCGATGCCCTGACCCCGCCTATGGCGGTCACCTACGACGCGAAGAATTCCACTTCCAACGCGCTGGCAGTGTATTGGAACGCCTCCGCGCCCATAGAGAACGGCGCCCTGTCTTTCCAGGTGCAAGTGTCCACGGATGAATATTTCTTCAGCGGAGAAGGCGGCTCGCTGATAGACAAGACCGTGAATGTCAGTTCCAGCCCGAACGATGCAATCATCATTACCGGCCTGACCGCGAACCAGTCCTATTTCCTTCGCGTTGCGGCGATCTATCCAGGTCCGTCCAAATCCGAGTGGGCATACCTCAGCGACGCCTCCGGCAAGACGGTGGCCGTCATTCCCGGCACAGGCATAGTCGAATAAACACAGCCAGTGAACCGCATAGGCACCATATTGTTCGCTCTTTCCATCCTTCTTGCCGCGTGCGGCCAGGAAGGAGGCACCGATGTGCCCCCGGATAACGGCCCCGACATCGCCGGGGTTTCTATCCAGGCATTCGGAGGGCGCGAACGCGCGGAAGTGCGGTGCAGCGGACTTCCTTCCGGCACCTCCGGCATAGCCATCACGCTCGATGCAGCCGCGGGAGCGATAATATACACCCCCGACCAGATAAAAGACGGCTGCATCCAGATTACGGGGCTGGCCGAGAAATCCTATTCCTGCCCGGTGGCGCTTATACTCGACGGCAATACGGTGCCTGCCGGGACGGTGGATTTCGTGGTGTACGGGTCCAAATACGAATCCTTCCTTCCGGCGGGAGGCGTCAACTCTTGCGTTTTCACCGGCGCCGGGGCATCCCTGGCATTCCAGGCGGTAAACTACTACTGCTATCACGGATACCAGTTGGAATATACCGGCATCAAGGATGAGCAGAAGAGCATCTTCCTCGGCAAGGAGGATGCCGAGGCCATCTTCCTGAACGATGTCAACTCCGACATAGTGGCTCGGCCGGCATTCAAGCCGGAAGAGGCCATGGAAGACATCTTCTACGGGCCGGAATTCACCATCAAGAAGACCGTCGTGCCAGAAGATATCCCTCTGAATGACACCGTGGACGGCTACCGGGGCATATGGTTCGACCTGGGCCAGGCGGCATCCTCCTACGGATCCAAATACTCCGGAGGCTTCGCCACCTACACGATGAAACATATCCCGATGGCAATCTACTCCCCCGTTGCAGACAAGACATTCTTCGTGTACGGAGGCACTCCGGCGGAGGATAAAAAGTACCTTCTCTGCATGGTCGGCTGCTTCGACCACGCCACCGGAATGCTGCAGAAGCCGCGCATCGTGATGGACAAGGGCGTGCTGGGGGTGGCCGATCCTCACGACAATCCCACCATCCAGATCGACAAGAATGGATTCATATGGGTGTTCGTGGCCGGCCGCAGCAACAAACGCAACGGCGTGCGCTACCGCAGCCGCAAGCCCTACGATATCACATCCTTCGAATATATCAACGAGGATATAATGGCCTACCCGCAGGTGATGTATCACCCGGACAAGGGCTTCTTCCTCTTCTATACCCGCTACGACGGCACCCGGCAACTCTTCTGGCGCACCAGCACCAACGGCGTGGAGTGGACGGATTACAAGCAACTCGCCAGCATCAAGGAGAGCGGGGACAAGAACTCCGGGCACTACCAGATCAGCAATATCCGGGGCACCAAACTCTGCACCGCATTCAACCGGCACATCAACGGAGACGTGGACACCCGCACGAACGTCTACTATCTGCAGTCGGAGGACTGGGGCCAGACTTGGACCACCGCCGCGGGCGAGAAGGTGACTGTGCCGGTGACCGAGCGCTACTCCAACTGCCTCGTGCGGGACTACCAGATCAGCACGGAGGAGCACAACTGTTATATCAAGGACCTCAACTTCGACTCCGAGGGCAACCCCATCATACTCTATCTCACCAGCAGGAACCATCATACCGGGCCGGATGGAGGCACACGCCAGTGGCACGTCCTGCACTGGACCGGAAGCACCTGGGAGGAAGGGCTCATCACCACTTCCACCCACTGCTATGATTCCGGAAGCCTGTGGGTAGAGGGCAACGACTGGATAGTGATTGCTCCTACCGAAGCCGGCCCGCAGTACTGGGGCACCGGCGGCGAGGTGGTGAAATGGAAGAGCAGCGATGCGGGAAAGACCTGGACGAAAGTCGCCCAACTCACGAGTGGCAGCGCCCTCAACCAGAGTTATATGAGGCGTCCGTGGAATACCGCCGACGGCTTCTATGCCTTCTGGGCGGACGGCAATCCGGACAAGTTCACAAAGTCCTGCCTGTATTTCTGCGATAAAAACGGCGTGGTTTACCGAATGCCCTACGAAATGACTGAAGAATGGGCCAAACCAGAACAACTATGACGATGAAAAGACTTTTCATATTAATGATGGCGGCCGCGGCGATAGTGGCGTGCGGCAAAGAGAACAGTTCCAAACTTCCCCCGCCTCCGGACGGCGGAGATGATGAAGGCGGCGAAGAAACCAGCAGCCTGGTCGTTTACGGCAAGGTCGCGGATGAAAGCGGCAAGCCGTATGCGGGCGTGGTGATTACGGACGGGCACAACTTCGCGGTGACGGATGAGCAGGGGCAGTACCGCTTTGAAAAATACCGCTATGCCTCGTTCCTCCAGTGCTCCATCCCTTCGGAAGCCGTGATTCCCGTGGGAGGCGCCTACAATCTGGCAAACGGCCATTTCAAGAGGCTCACATCCTCCACCAAGGAGTATGAC
>JAFZIX010000164.1 GCA_017554135.1 Bacteroidales bacterium
CAAGCCAAGGAGGAGGGTTCGACTCCCTTATCCTGCTCGAAAAGCCCGCCGGATGGCGGGCTTTTCTTATAACCGATAATCTGACAGGTTCTGCAGGCCGGGGAGGCGGTAGTAGGCCTCCACGATATCGCCGCGAAGCAGCACCTGGCGGCCGAGCATGGAGGGATTGTCCACCAGATTCAGGGCATTGCGGATATCCCCCGTAGACAACTGCACACTCATGCAGACATCCCTGTCCCGGCAGTCCGCCCTGTCCGCCAGTACAAGATTTGCCCGGGAAGAGAACGGTCCCTCGAAAGAGCATTTGGTGGAGGTCAGGTCTCCCCCGACAATGAAACCTTTCACCCATACATCCTTGCTGCCGGGCTTTCCACGTGCCATGCTCACGCTGATAGCATCCGGAGTCGTGCCGGACGCCCCACCACCATCCCCTGCGGAACTCCCGTCCCACGAGAAAGAGCCATCCGTCCAAACGCGGCTTGTATCCACCCTCGCATACATATCAACTCCGGATACAAGTGTCACCTTCGGCATCTGTTCCACTACTCCGAGACGCAATGTCAGTATCTCTCCCTGGCGCAGTTCCAGATTATGGACCACCGCTGTTTTGCCATTGATATTCAACAGGATGGACACTTTCCCGGGGAGGAAATAGGCAGTCCGTTTTTCCGAGTACCCAAAGGCAAGGGTGCCGGTCGGGCATCGCAGGAACAATGCCCCTTCCTTATACAAAGCGACAAACGCCTCACTAATCATCAGACGAAGGCCGGAATTTAGTTGGGTCGCCACCAGTGTCAGTTCCGACACCTGCCCTTCCGCGAGGGTGATTCCCCGGCTGTCCCCGAACAGAGGATGCTCAAAGGCCGGGTCCGTCGAGTCATCCGACATCAGCGACACGGTGTAGTTCCCGGGCGTCAACTCGAATTCATCCGGACACATCCCCCATTTATCACGGAATATCACTTTGCCGCCGGCATCCGTGAGCGAAAGAGTATAATTGGAAATATCCGTGTAGTCTGCAGATACCCTTGTCAGGGGATCGTCGGAAACAGAGATGCGAAGCACTGCCGGTTCGTGCACGGCAGGCACCGGCACCAGGCAGGAGTGAAGAGAAAACAAAATGGCCGCCGAAGCGGCCACAAGGGAAGTAACTTTAGTTTCCATAAGCCGTTTTTCCGCAAAACTATACGGAGTAAACGTAAAAAGACCTACGGAAACATGTCATAAAGTACGATTTTTTAAGTTTCAGATACGCAAACTTAAAAAAACGTACAATTCTTAGTATCCGAACACCTCTTCAAGGCTGACGACCTTCACAGGACCGAGAGTCTTGAGGAAGTTCTGGTTCAGGTCGGCAGGGTCACCGAGGATGCCGTAGACGTAGTTGCGTCCAGCAACCCACTCCTGCTGAACGGCCTTCACATCTTCCAGGGTCATATCCTGGATTGCCTCGAAGACAGCCTTGTCGGTGGGTTCGGAGAGGCCCATGCGCCTGCACTGGCGGTAGAGGTTGAGCACGGCGGCGCCGTTTACCCTCTTGGTGCGCATGCGAGATGTGATACCATCCTTCGCAATGGAGAATGCGGCCTCGGACTCGGGCATATTCTCGATGATCTCCTTGAAGCCTTCGGATGCAACCTGCAACTTGTCGTTCTGGCTGGCGATATAGGCGAGGAAGGAATAACCATTCACGGGATCGGCAGGTTCGTCGAGATCTGCGTAAGCGCTATAAGCAAGCCCGCGCGCCTCACGCATCTCCTGGAAGACGATGCTGTTCATGCCGCCTCCGAAGTATTCGTTGTACATGCTGATGCCGGCGCTCTTCGAAGCATCGAATGTGCCGCCCAGATTTACGTACTGGATATACTGGAACTGCTTGGAGTCGTAAGGGGCGATGATTACCTGGCTATTGTCGGTAGCTAGGAGTTTGGTGTACTGCTCTTCTAGTTTCTCGGGCTCTGCACCTACGGTATGGTTCTCGGCTAGTTGCTTCTTAACAACGCTCTTGGAGGCGGGACCGTAGTAGAGAATCTCATGTCCCTTGCCGGCAAGTTCACGGGCGGCGGCAAGCAGTTCCTCCGAAGTGAGGGCCAGCAGTTTGTCGTTGGGGAGAGTGGTATTGGCAATGAACTCGGGGCCGTAGAAAAGATAACGGCGGAGAGCATTGGAGCAGGCCCTCTGATTGGACTTGGCGTCGAAACGGGACTTCAGGAAATCGTTCTTGCAGTTTGCAAGGATTGCCTCATCCGGAACAGCATTCTGGAGAAGGTCCTCGACAATCTTGAGAGCCTCGAAAATATTCTCGCTTAGACCATTGACGGTGAAAGTGGTGGAATGCGCACCTGCGCTCATATTGAAACTACAGGCCAGATCGTACATCTTGCGCGCGATGTCCTGATTGCTCAGTTCGGGAGTTCCCAGGTACTCAAGATATGAGAACGCATAGTTCAACGCGGGCACATCTTCGGTGCCGCGGTTGAAAATGATGCTGATATTTGCGATATCGTTCAGTTCATTCTTC
Organism: Bacteroidales bacterium; assembly: GCA_017554135.1. GTDB lineage: Bacteria > Bacteroidota > Bacteroidia > Bacteroidales > UBA932 > Cryptobacteroides. The sequence goes on from JAFZIX010000164.1 coordinate 2,522, forward strand.
TTGTAGAGCACATCCACACCGTCGCAGAGTGCGAACTTGTCCATGTCCTTGTTGAAGTTCACGAACACCGGCGCGATAGGTTTAACCTCGGTAGCGGCAATCTCCTCAAGGAATGCGCTGCGCTTGTCGCGGTTGGTGGCGATAGGAGTGATGGCAGGAGCCTCAATCTTCTTCTGGTCGGGATCCACGCCCTGACGCTTGTAAATCACGGCGTAATTGTTATCCTTCAGATATTCGTTGGCGAAATCCACCACATCCTGCTTGGTCACCTGGCTGTAACGTTCGATGTCGAGGGCTGCATCTTTCCAGTCGATACCGGCAATGAATGCATCCACGAACAGGTTGGCGCGGGAGCGGTTGCTCTCGAGTTGGCGCATCTTATCCAGGCGGATATTATTTATGGTAGAGGTAATGAGTTCCTCATCGAACTCACCGGCGCGGAGTTTGGCGATCTCTTCGAGAGCGAGGTCCTTCACCTCCTCGAGGGTCTGGCCCTGCTTGGGCATACCCAATGCCAGGAACATGCTGTAATCCGGCTGGGTGCTGCTGCCTGCATAGAGATACATGGCCTTCTGCTGCTGATTGACATCGAGGTCGATCAGGCCGGCCTGTCCGTTGCTGAGGATGCTGCCGGTGATTGCAGAGACGGCGGTAGTCTTCAGGTCAGGTGAGCCGGGAAGGCGCCATCCCATAGTAAACATTTCTGCCTCAAGGCCTATAACCTCCTTGACGACAGGTGTCTCGATAGGCTGCTCGGGCTCGAATTCAAGCTTGGGGATGTCCGGATTGGGTTCCCAGTCGCCGAAGTACTTCTCGATAACCTTCACCATCTCCTTCGGATTGAAATCACCGGAGAGGCAGATGGCGATGTTGTTCGGGCGGTAGTAGGTGTTGAAGGTACGCTTGATGTTGGTGATGGAGGGGTTCTTCAGCTGTTCCTGGGTACCCAGCACGGTCTGTGTGCCGTAAGGGTGATGAGGAAACAAGGCTGCATAAAGGGCCTCGAACATCTTGCGATTGTCCCTGACGAGGTTCATGTTGTACTCCTCGTATACGGCCTCCAACTCGGTGTGGAATCCGCGGATCACGTTGTGGCGGAAGCGGTCTGCCTGGATCTTCGCCCAGTTCTCGATCTGGTTGGAAGGGATATCCTCGGTGTAGACGGTTTCATCTTCGGAGGTCCAGGCGTTGGTGCCACGGGCGCCGATCATGCTCATCATCTTGTCGTACTCGTTGGGAATGGCAATCTGGGATGCCAGGAAACTCACGGAGTCGATCTTGTGATAATGTGCCTTGCGGGCTGCAGGATCAGTGATTGTGCGGTATTCTTCGTAGAGTTGCTCGATCTGGTCGAGATAGGGTTTTTCAGCAGCGAAGTCCTGGGTTCCGAACTGCTCGGTGCCCTTGAACATAAGGTGCTCGAAATAGTGGGCAAGACCCGTGGTCTCCTTGGGGTCGTTCTTGCCGCCGACTCGTACGGCGATGAAAGTCTGGATGCGGGGTTCTTCCTTGTTGACGGTCATATAGACCTTGAGCCCGTTGTCCAGGGTGTAGATTTTAGAATTCATGGGATCCCCGGCAACTTTTTCATACTTGTTGCAGGAGCCCGCGGCCATGATGGCCAGTGCTGCGATCAGCAGGAGTTTGACTTTATTCATATTGTTTTGAAATAAATATGTGCAAAAGTAACAAAATAAAAAATTTTAATATGCAATTAAAAAATTTTAATATATTTGCCATGAAGTTTTTCATAGTTTAAGTTTAGGTTAAGTAGCGGGGTGCTCGCAGTGATGCGGGTCCCCGTGAATTTTTTTATGAACTTCCGGCCTTATGCCAGCCCGGGGCGGCAGGGCTTTCCTATGGCTCTGCGGTGGGCGAAGTAGAGTTCTTCCGTTGCCAGAGCCATCTTGGTCACAGCGAAAGGAAGGTCGTGAGGATAGATGTACCATGTGTCCGTCAGAGTGTTGAGATCAACACAGTCC
>JAFZIX010000165.1 GCA_017554135.1 Bacteroidales bacterium
CTATGAGGTCGGAGACTCTGTCTTCGGCAGTGCTGATTACTACATCGTACAGTTTGGGCTCCAGAGGGTTCCAGAGGCGGAGTTTGCGGGGTTTCAACTGGAAGCGTGCAATGCCCTTCTCGTCTGTTTTCGCCTTTCCCTTCAGCTTGAGTTCGGGAATGGAGATGTTCACTTCCACCCCTTTGAACGGAGGATTTACCTCGATGTCCGCGGCTATGGTGTCGGTGGTGCCTTCCTTCAGCCTCACGAAATAATCGGAAACGTAAAGTTGCGGCACGCTGAACAGCATCACATCGCGGGTGATGCCGCCGTAATTCCACCAGTCGAAGGACATTGCGGGGATGGCGTCTTCGCGGCGGTTATTGTGCACCCTCACCACCAGGAAGTTATCGCCAGCCTTCAGTTCCCTGGTCACATCTGCCTGGAAAGGAGTGAAGGAACCTTCATGCGCGACCACCCTTCTGCCGTTCAGCCACACCTCGCAACGATGGCTGACTCCGGCAAAATAGAGAATGTACCTTTTATCCGGATCAGGCTGAGCCTCGAAGTGGCGGGCATACCAGACCGTGCCCTCATAGCGCCAGAGTTCCGGTACCTGGTGATTCCAGTCCCCGGGGACATCCAGTTTGAGCGCTCCGTTCCAGGAATACTCGATGAATTCACTTTTGTCGGCAGGTTCGCGGTCCAGCCACATTCTCTTCCCCGTGCCGACTTCATACTGGTCTACTATCGCAGACCATTCGCCGTTAAGGGAAACCTGCTCCCTTCCGTACGGGTTGGGGAGCAGGAACATTGCCAAAGCAAGTAAAAGGCTTGTTATCATTGAACTTTCTTGATGGTAAGTGCATTGATGTGTCCGTCGGCCGCAAGGGTGGTATCCTTGCCTATGATAGACACTTTGATTGTTCCGTCAGCGGCAGGAGCCACGCCGGTGAAATTAACGCCGAAGCCATCGAAATTACCTTCCGCAGCAGCAAGATTCTTAAGACCGGTATTGATGCTCTTGCTTTCGGATTCGGTCTTGCCTATGACCTTGTATTCGCTGATACGAGCTGCAGCGCTGCCGTTCCAGCGTACAGCGATTATAGTAAGGTCGTATGTCGCGGAAGGATCGAAACCGGAAATGGTCACAACCGCGGGTCCTACGTCGCCCTGATTCTTTGTGCCGCCTATCATTATGCCATCGTACCAGACACCCTTGGGATAGTTGACTCCATTGATGGTGAGTTCCTGGTCCACCTCGCCGCCTACTCCGTTATAGTTGGCGGTGAAACCGGTCAGGTCGGTGATCTTTATGCTTGCATATTTATCCTCATCGTTCTTGAGGTAGATAGGGTCTTCGGTGGTGTAGACGGGCACGCGGGTCCATCCTGCTGGAGTTGCGGTGGTACCCGCGCCAAAGTCAATCTGGACAGGACGGGAGAAGTTGGGATCCTGTGTCGCAGGTGACTTATAATCAGTCATTTCCGTCACTTCCCAAGGCTTTGCGCAAGCCGCGTGAGCTGATGCACGGCAGATCTCCGCCAGGGTATCGTCGATATTCTCGTGATGCCAGGTGGTATTCAGTACGGATTCTCCGGAGATGGTCTCATACCAGGTGCAGGCTGCGGTGAAGCGGCCGTAAGTGACTTCCAGATGGTAGCCGTCACGGTTGAAGGTGTCTCCGAGCCAGGTGGTGCGTCCGTTCTGGATTGCGGTGCCGCAAGGAACGACGGCCTTGAGCTCGGAATGTGCGGTCATGGCAGCCTGCCCCGCACTCATGATGGCATTATACATCGTCATCTGATTCTTGTCGTACTTGGGGAAGTCGGCATGGTCGGAAGAGGAGGCATAAGCCCAGGTTTGATGGAGGAGGAATGTGGCTTTGTCGCCAACCTTTCCACGGACATAGGTGATAAGGTTGCCGAGATATGGCTCATAGGTATCTGCCTGTCCGGACAGTCCGCTGACCTGCTGGAAGCTCACATAATCCCACTTCTCGTCGGTGAGGCCGCCGGCAAGGCTGGCCCTGGTTTCGGTCTTTTGACCGTCCACGATCCTGCGATAATAGTACTCTTCCGCATCAGACTGGGAATTGTTGTAATGGGTCTCGAGCGAGCATCCTCCAATGTAGAGGTCGCCGATTATAACCTTCTTTCCGGCTGCATTGAACAGGTTCCAGAGATACTGCTCCACTGCATCCTGAGAGAAACTGTTGCCGATGGCAAGGATGCGGATGATGCCGTCGGAGGGTTCTTCAGCAGCTCCCTGCTTCACCGTGATGACCGCGCTGCCTGCATCGGAAGAGAAGGTCACATGGCCCTCGCGCGCCTCATAAGCCTCATTTGCAGCAACGGTGATGGAGAAAGAATGATCTTCCACCGCCTTGGTCTGGGCAACAGTAATCCAGTTGACATCAGCTGTGGGAGTTACAGTCACGTTGGACTTTAAGGGGAGGGTGATAACGTCTCCGGCTGCAGCCACGCTGAAGGTCTGGTTGTCCAGCACCATCACGTTGTTCTGGAGCTGGGTCACAGGAACGGTGGCCGTAGACTTTTCGCAGGTGACTGTAATGTTGGCGGTGCGGCCGTCCCCGGTTTCATTGGCCTGGACGGTGACGGTGACGGAAATATTGTCACCTGCTTCGCCGCTTTCAGGCCTGATGCCAAGCCAGTTTCCGGACACGGAAGCAGTCCAGGCCTTGGTGGCGGAGAAAGTGAAGGTTGCGGTACCTGCCGCGCTTCCTACTGCCAGCCCTGTTGCCGGGACGTCCTGTCCCAGATTCACTTTTCCTTCAACTACAGGAGTTTCGGGGGTTTCCTGGTTTCCCGGAGTTTCCGGCGTTTCGGGTTTACAACTGAATGCAAAGACCAAAAGGCCGCACATGAAGATGTTCTTCAAAATTGAGTTTTTCATTTTATAAGATATTTATACAATTTACTTGAATTCTTCTCTTTGATTTTCAGGCAGATACAGCCATCGGCATCCACCTTTGCCCGAATACGCCGGCCGCTTCCAAGCACTGGTTTCAGGCGCACGCGGCTTCCCTCCGGGAGCCAGGTGCGGAGCCTGACCTTGCGGGCGGGATTATCCTCGCGATAGACGAGGAGATATCCTTCTTTGGGCCCGGTTATGCTCTGGAATCCGGTCCATGAACGTCCCGAGGGCTCATCCCCTATGGGGAGAATAGTTCCCGAGTGGAAGTCGGGAGCAATCTCACGATATGCGCGAATCAGATTGCCAGCGGCGAAAGCCTCTTCCGGCAGGTTGGAGGCTTCCATCCATGCCAGGGGCTGAGCGGCAAATGTTATCGCTGCAAGATATTCGAAGTCGTAGTTCCCGGGGGCGAAACTATCCCCCTCCGGGTACTTGGCAGCATTGCGCCACTTGTTCAGGAATTCCACCTGAAGGCACTCCGCCGGCACATAGCGGCTGAGCTGCCAAAGGTTGCGCAAGGTATGATAAGGGTAGTAGTTCCCCCAGTCGGTGTAGCGGTTTTCCAGGAAGATGTTCCCGTACTCGCCGAAGTAGTGATATCCTCCCCTGCGGCCTGCGGTAGCATCGAGGTTGAAGATCACCGCTCCCCCGCTTTCTTCCAGCATCTTGTCGAACAGATGGCGGAGATTGGCCTCCGCACGCCGGGTTGGAATTTGAAGCCCGTCTATCTTGAAGATGCGGATGCCGTATTGTCTGTACAGGCCCAGGATGGCCTCGGCATCCTTTTCCCAGTCAGCGAATTCATCCTGCACGCTGGGGTTGTACCACAGGCCTGTCTCTATGCCCAGTTCCCTGCCGCGTTCCACTATAGGAGCGAGCCCGCGGGGGTATTTCTGCGGATCCGGGGTCCAGTAGTCAGGATTGTCCCATATGTTGCGGAAGGAGCCTTTCGCCACCTTGGAGTTGGGGCTCTTGCCACTCTGCCATCCGTCGTCTATCTGGAAGACACTCACCCCCAGCCTGGCGGCCAGTTCGAGTTCCTGCAGGCAGAAGGCCTCGTTGACCTTGGAGTCCTGGCTGCGGTCTCCCCAGGTATTCATCATCACCATATCCTCGCTGCGGCGGACTGCCTTCTGGTAGAGGCGGAGGGCCTTCAAGGCTGAGAGTTCATCCGTGCCGGATACCCCGGTCACGCAGCCGTAGAGCCGGGTCCAGCCATTGACGTTCACATCCGCGGCAGAGATACCCGCTCCCACAACCTGGAAGCGGCCGAATTCCGCGGTAAAGTCCGTGCCGCTACCACCTATCTGCACATCGGAGCAGGGAGCTTCTTTAAGGAAGAAGAAGCCGTTGCCGCCAAGGCCGTCGTTCACGAACAGTAGGTTTCCCTTGTAGCCGAGGCGGCGGTAGGCGATGAAGGATTCTTCCTGCACCAGGTTGTCGTTCCAGTCGGTGACGTCGCGGAAGGCCACGGCCTTGCAGTGCCAGTGCGCTCCGCCGAAGGAGAGGCGGTCGAGCACGATTGATGCGGCGGCCTTGGATGCCATGTCGGCAGCGGATTCTATGTTTTTGCGGTCGGCAACGTTCTCCTTCCTAGCATCGGTCAGGCCGCTCAGCGTGCCGCGAACGTAGGTATCGCAGGCTATAGCCGGCACTCCGTCGTAGATGCGGTATTCACGCCTCACCTCAACCGCTCCGAGACGGCAACTCACGCGAGCAATCAGGCATTCAGCCTTTTCCTGCTCAAACACGGCTTCCGAAGCTGCGACCTTGCCCAGAGAGAAATCCGGGCGCAGTACGTCGGTGCGGAAGATATTCCCCGTGGTTTTATCTGTCAAGGAGACTGTTTCCAGTGCTCCGTTGTTCCAGACGAACGCCCTCTCTATCAGCGAGTTACCAAGGCGCAATGTATCCTTTTCTAATGTGGCATAGCAGCTGTCCGCCTGCGCGGAAGCTGCTACCGTCAATGCGGAAAACGCCAGTATCAGTGCTATCTTTCTCATTTTTTATCCGGGGCCAAAAGTCGGGGATAAGGAAGGTTTTTCTGCTCGTTGAAGCGCTGGTTGTCGGGCAGGGGCCCGTCCACCGCGGCGCCTTTTTTCATGAGGACCTGCAGTTCGGGAAGGTACTTGCGGTACACATCGCGCGGCTTCGCCTTATGGGCATTGCAGACGGATGCCGCCAGGCCGACCACCTCACCGGACATGCCGCAGGTGCGCATCACGCGGGTGGTGCCCAGGGCCACGTGGGTGACAGAAATGTCACGTCCGGCCATGAAGAGGTTGTCCACATTGCGGGAATAGAGGCAGCGGTAAGGGACCGCGGCGGGATAGATTCGGTTGTGTATCGTCTTTGTCTTAAATTCCTCCCCGGGGAAATCCGGAGTGACCTCAGGATCCGGGAAATGAAGATCTATGCTCCAGGTGGTCGCGAAAGTGGCATCCTCGTGGAAGACGCACTTGTCTATATCGTCCTGCTTATAGATATAATCGCCCATCAGGCGGCGGGACTCGCGTTTGCCGGACACGTATGCCACCCAGTCCAGTTCGCGGTCGGCGTACATATTCAGATGGTTCTTGAGCCAGCTCCAGTTGGAGTAAATCACCATCATTCCGTAGTCACGCACATACTCGAACTCGGTGGTCATGTCGTGAAGCATACCGGTCTCCCAGGTCCATTCGCCCATGGTGACTTTCTGCACGTTGCCGTCGTTGAAGTTCAGTCCGTACTCGAAAACGGGGAACTTCGAAGGCTTGGGATTCTTTTTGGAATACCACTGCACCGAGGCGCCAAGCACGAAGTTGTCGGGCTCGTCGGGTGCAAGGGATTCGCCGAACTCCGCCTTTCCCTCACGGCCGTAGCGGTAGTCCGCCCCGGACAGGTATCCAATGCTGCCGTCGCCTGTGCAA
>JAFZIX010000166.1 GCA_017554135.1 Bacteroidales bacterium
ACTGCCAGGTGATGCTGTCGCCGATGAACACGGCCTTGGGGCCGGTGTGCGCCGTGGAGAATGCAACTGCCATGGAAGGAACGGATGCATTCATCGACAGGGTGAATTCGGCAAGGCGGTCTATCTCGCCCGCAGGGAACATCCAGCAGGCACGGTTGTCTTTCAACTTCAGGGCATCATATTCATCCTGCCCGAGAGCGCGGACTTTCAGGTAGTCTGCGGTATATTCCGACGGCTGAGCGCCGGCGTTATCCCAGCATGCGCAATAATATTTGAGATCGAAGGAATTATCCGTTTCCAGCAGGAAGCGGAAGCGCATGTGATCGTTGCCGACATAGAGTTTGGGCACCGTCCAAACGCCATCTCCCTTGTATTCAGCCTCGATGGGAGCCTTGTTTCCGGCCTTGGGATTATCGATAGCGCCCTCTGTCACCACCAGGGAAACCTTGGTGATGCGGGTGATGCTATAGGTTTTGTCGGCGCGGACGCGCAAGCGGCAAAGGCCTTCTTTCGAAGCCGGGACCTTGAAGGAGATGAAATCCTTCCCGCCGGTCTCACAAATGGTAACCTGACCGCTGGTGCACTGGCCATAAATATCCCATACACCTTTGGCTACGGGAATCATCGCCTTGGAAAATTCAAAGGCATCGCCCCTGACTTCCAGGCCCGAAGGAATCGGGCCCGTAGTGCCAGGATTATCCTTCTTCTCGCAAGAGAACAGAAGGAGAGCGATCAGGAATAGAGGGATGCGTGATAAAAGACGCTTCATCATAATTTACTTTTTAAGTACAGGCAATTCGCCGCTGAAGTCCCACACGGATGCATCCCATCCAAGGGTGGTAGAGGCAAGCTGGGAAAGGGTCTTACCAGCAGCCACGTGTCCATGATAAGCGAACTGAGGATATCCATCCTGCCCGTTGGCGCAAGCTGTTGCCTTGCTTGCAGCGCCATCCTGCTTGATAAGCGGGCTGGTGGGGCTCACGTCGGGATGGTCGTAATCTGCCGCAGGCACCCAATAAGCGGTAAGTTCCATAGCAGGATTGCGATAGTTTCCTGTGAGTGTGGTGAGAGGATAGGTGACGCCGCTGAATGCTCCGCTGCTCCAGTTGCCAGAGCCGATAGTACCGGCCTTGACAACCTTGGACCAAGCAGCGCAGTTGATGCACTGGTAGACGGTGCAGCCACCACCATGACCAATAAAGCCACCTACAGCGAAACTGGTTCCCTCCACGTCGCCGCTGGCATAGCAATTCTTAATAACTACATCTTTTGGTTGGTTGTCCAAAAGGCCTACAAAGCCACCCAAATACTCTTTTGAACTGACCTTGCCGGTGCAATAGCAGTTCTCGATTGTGGCAGGGATGGCGGAAGCCTGGATCAAACCCACAAAGCCGCCAGTATTGCGATAAGTGCCGATAACCTCTCCGGTGGAGAAGCAGCGCTCGATCTTGCTACCCTTGAAAGTACCCACAAAGCCACCGATGGAACGGCCCGATTCAGTGAGTTCCACAACGGTAGAAGCGGAGCAATCCGACACTGTCGTATTCTCGATATGGCCGATGAGACCACCCACGGAAACCTCCTTGGTGCTTTCAAGATTCGAGGTCACGCGGCCGGAACCGGTGCAAGCGCTGACAGGGCAATATGTTACACCGATGAGTGCGCCCACATTCTTCTGGGCCTTTGCACTTATGTTCTCCGCCGTGCAATTAGTCACGCTGGCACCCACATTCAATCCGGAAGCACCCACCTGTCCGAAGATGCCACCAACACGCTCGCCCGTAGATGTTACGGTAGTATTGATGGCGTGACAGTCGGAAATAGGTGCCGGACAAGAAACCTGGGCTCCGATACCGCCGGCATAACTGTCGCTTGTCACGGTGGAATTCTTCACAGTGACGCCTGTAATCTTCGCATTGACATAATCAGGAACATCGTTGCTTCCGATGTTGGTACCCACATAACCTGCTACGATGCCGCTCTTACCTGAACCCTCAATATTTGCATTATCGAAAGTAAGGTTCTGCACAGTGCCGTTCAGCACGCCGAAGAAACTCGGATATGTACCGGCCTTGCAGGTGAAATTGGAAATAGTATGATTCTTTCCATCGAAATGCACTCCAAGATTATATGGAGGGATGATGTTGAGAGGGTTCCAGTCGGCGATGGTGCCCATATCGATGTCGGCACCGAGTTCGAACCAGACGGTCTTGTCTTCCACGAGCAGTCCGGCTATCTCTTCCATATGTTCTGTGGAGGTGAGCACGTAAGGAGAAGCCTCCGTGCCTGCGCCCTTAATGGGAACATAGGCAGTCCAGGCAGAAGCATCGCTCACGGTTATTTCGGTGAGGATTCCGCCACCCATCTTTACGGCCTGGGGGACAAAGATACTGTAGTTCTTATCACCCACGATGGTTAATTTGAGCGCACCGGCGTCAAGATTCACTTCTTTTTCCGAAACAGCAAGGTAAGCGGTAACGGCGGAAGATGCAGTCACATTCGCAAGGCCGAGCTGAAGCGCATCTGCTGTAGCGGTGCCGGAGTTGTTCGTAGGGAACTCGACACCCGAAGCTTCGAGAACGATACCCGTAAGCGCACCGGCATCGGCAGGCAGATTAAGGGTAAGCGCAACTACGCCGTTGGAATAGAAAGCGCCGTTCTTGGAGGCCGCCCATTCCTTGGAGAGAGTGACATCCTCCCAAGTGTTTGCATCTTCTACCAGTGCAGTCAAAGCCAGATGCTGGACGCTGCCGTTCCCGGTTTGGGTCTGCCCGGTAAGGGAATAGGCCTTGTAACTGTCGACACTGGTAATGTCGGCAGGATAAGAAATAGTATAGTAGCTGTCCTTCGCGGGCGTGCCGTCGAAGATGCCGGTCTGCGTGCCCGCGCCCTCTTTGAGCTTGAAAGCGCCCTCACCGATGCGGATTTCATCGGATGCCGACCAGCGATAAACGCTGAGCGGGCCATCGGAAGGAATCGTTACCTTGATAGAGGCCGGGGCCGGAGCGGGCTCGGGTTTGTCCTGGCAGGATGCAAGTGCAACCACCGCGGAAAGCAAAAGTAAAAGATGTCTTGTTTTCATCTGAACTTACATGTTATTTATCCAAAATCAAAATATGCGTATCACGCGCACGCTCCTGGCCTGAAGTGCCACCGTCTATGGGAGAGTTGACAACGTGTGTATCGCTCTTGCCCAGACCCTCGACACACATCGCAGAGGACCCGCCTCCGTCGAGGTTGAGGGCATACTGAGGATTGAACCACTTCACCATGAACTGGGTCAGTTCGCGGCAGGACATACCCTTGCGGCTTGTCCGGCGGCCATCGACCACCATGAGGATCAGGTGATTATGCTCCGTAAGACCCACGGCGGTACGGGGGTGACGGACTCTCTGGTGATGCTCGAGATTTTCCGAATTCAGATTGTTGATATAGGTGTCGGAAAGGGTATAGTCGCAGAACGTCTCACCCAGGGGCTCGTAGTCATCAATCATCGTAGGAGCGCTGGAAAGAAGATAGGGATAAGAGGCCTTTTTCAGCGTGTTCATATAGTAGTTGCGCTGCATCTTGACGGCATTTGCGTACGTCTCGCCCTTGATGCCGGAAACCACACCGTCCCGCTTGGGAGAGCCAACGAAAACAAAGCCGGGAATGCCCTTGCTGTCTATATAGAACGCGCCTTCGCTTTTCCAGTTATCCTGCTCCGTGGTGCCGATCTGGGTATTCGGTATAATCGAATAATCAGTTCCGCCGCAACGGATATAAATGGATCCGGCTTCGTAACCTGCATTGATGGTAGCGATTGCACCGTGGTCTTTATGGACCGTGGATGTAAATGCGGAAGGAGTTGTTCTGGTGAGCACGACTTTGTATTTAGGATTGCTCAGGTCTAGATCCACGACGAACACTTCCTGCTTCACGCCGGAAACAGTCTCCGTGCCGGAAAGATGGTAATAGACGATACCTTCACGAACAGTGGAGGAAGTCCAGCCGTCTTTGCCGGGAGTCGGAGTTACCACCTTGCCACGATTGGCATCCCAGGGGCCGGAATGGGTATTTCCGCCTCCGGGATTCTCGTTTCCTTGTCCGTTATCATCTCCGTCATCACCACCCGACGGGGGATTGGTTTCAATGGATGCTGGCGGCGGTACTTCAACGACGTTTTCCTTGCCCCCGCAGCAAAGGAGCAGGGGCAGGAAAACAAATATCAGAATGAACTTTTTCAGTTTCATCATTACTTAAGTTTAGGAGTATCTCCACTGAAATCCCAGATATCTGCGGACCAGCCGAGAGTGTCCTTAGCAAGAACTGAAAGAGTCTTGCCGGCCTCAACCTTGCCGTGATAAGGGAACTGAGGATAACCGTCCTGGGTATTGCCAAGACCGGTAGCCGTGGTGGCAGTGCCATCCTGCTTGACGAGAGGAGTGGATGCACTCACGTTGGCGTGCTGGTAATCAGCAGCCAAACTAAGAGTACACGCAGCATTGGTGCCCCAGTAAGCAGTAAGATCTATAGCAGGATTGCGATAGTTGTCGGTCAACGTGCAGAGAGGGAATGCAACACCGGCGAAGCATGCGCTACTCCAGTTGCCGGAGCCGATTGAACCGGCAGTGACAGTCGTATTCCAAGCCACGCTCTTCTCGACCTTTGCATCACCCTTTGCAAGGTAGCCGACGAAGCCACCGGCAGCAAAACCGGAAGCAGTCACATTGCCAGAAGCATAAGAGTTGCTGACTCTCATCTTGCCATTGTCATTGCCGCCGATAAAGCCTCCGGTATAAGAGTTACCAGACACATTGCCGGTGCAGTAGCAGTCCTTTATATTCTGCTCGCTAGCAGTGGTAACAATGCCGATAAAGCCGCCGATATAACGGTATGTACCCGTCACATCTCCGGTGGCATAACTCTTTTCGACATAACTCTTGCCGTCGGTTGTACTGCCCTGATATTGGCCGATCAGGCCACCTATATTGGCACCCTTTGCGTTGACTGTTGCAGTAGAGTAGCAACCTGAGACAATCTCGTGCTGGACATAACCCGCGAGACCACCCAGGTTGGTGGCATAGTTGCCGGTGTTGGTCTGGGCGCTGGTGACGGATCCGGAAACGGAGCATCCGGTGAGGGTGCCGTAGCACACACCGACGAGGCCGCCGATATTCTGGGTTCCACCGTTAACCGTCACATTCTCTGCTTTGGTATTTTCAATCTTTGCAGTCTGCTGGAGCTGGCCCACTGCTCCACCAACGCGGTCCTTCGTGGAATTGATAGTTGCATTTTTGATAGTGCACCCGGTGATGACACCCTCCTTCTGCGCAACGGAGCCGAGAAGGCCGCCGGCATACCTTGCAGTAGCGTTGACGGTGCCTCCTTCGAAGCAGCAGTTGGTCATCGTGATCTTGCAATCCGCGAATCCGACAACACCGCCGACGAGAGTTCCGCCGACCGTAGTGTTCACTACATCACAATCGGTGATAGTGAAATCTACGGTAGACTGGCCGAGAAGGCCGCCAGCATAGGTAGTAGACGTGACTGAACTGTTCTTGATGTCAACATTTACGATGCTGGTTTCAACACCGGAACCGATGATGTTTGCAAAGATACCCGCTATTGCAGAACCTCCGTCAACGGTAGCGCTTTCGATGGTAAGGTTCTTCACGTTACCCACGAGCACGGAAATGAAAGTAGTATCAAGTTTGCTGATGGTATGATTGTTACCATCGAAGTCGATGTACTGCTTATGCTCGCCGCCACCGTTAAGAGGAGTCCAGTCGGCACCTGTCATATCGATATCGGCATCCAACTTATAGTAGCGCATGGATCCATCCACAAGGTCTCCGTTGATATAACCCATCTGCTCTTTGGTCTGGATGATCCAAGGGGCGACCTTGGTGCCCTTGCCGCCAGCATAGTGTGCATTCACGGCCTCATCTGCCCAACCGCCGCCTGTAAGGGTGAAGAGGTTCACAAAACCGGTCTTCATAGTGGCTCCGTTGGAGATGATGACGTCGCGGCTGAAAGTCTTGTCTTCGCCGTAAACCAGCACATAGAGCGTAGTTCCGGCTGCAACCTCCGCCTCGTTCCAGGAGGTAGTGAACCATGCGACCAGGTCGCCTTCAGTCACAGTGCAATCCTCGATGTTCAGGACTATTTTTTCTGTCTTGGACTCTTCTGAGTTGCCTGCGAAAAAGATGGCCTCGTCGGCCATGACCGCCACAGAATCGGGCTTGGTCATACCCTCGGGCATGGTCAGGGTGAGTTTGAGAACACCGGTCTGATTCAGGGTGCCGCCATGGGCCTCTGCCCACTCGGGGTTGAAGGAGAAGGTGGTGTACTCATCGACACCGTTCAGGGATGCCTGGTACTTGAGATGATCAAGGCTGTTGTTGCCTTTCTGCACCTGGGTGTTCCACACGGTCTCGTTGGCATCTTCGCCGGGATAGAGGATGGTGAAGGACGTGCCTTTCACCGCCTTACCAACGAATTCCGCCTTCTTGGGAGTGAACCCTTCCTTGATCTTGAAGATTTCGGTGGTTTCACCGACAACGGCAATCTTGTCACCGTCGCTCCAAGTCCAGGACAACTGGGTCTTCAAGCCCGCCCCCTTAACGGCGTCGCCGTCAGGGAGAATGGCGGTAATGGTCACCAGATCGCCTTCAGCCTGAGGCTGCTCAAACTGCTCAGTCTTGTTGCAGGAATAAACTGCTGCAAGAATTGACAGGGCTATGATAATTCTTCTTGTTTTCATAATCTGGCGCATTTATTAGTTGTAGAACTCATTTTCGTCGAAGTCAGGAAGTTGTCCGGCGGGTTCTGCGTCTTCATCTTCTGCAGAACCGGAACTCTTCTTGATAACAGGATACTCGCCGCTGAAATCCCAGATGCTGGAACTCCAGCCGAGGGACTTGGCAAGGGAAGTTACCGTTGCGGTTGCAGCGGCGGTCTTTCCGTGATATGCAAAGTCATAGGTGTTGGCACCGTGAACAAGCGGACTGCCGGGACCGGCATTCTGCTGATCATAGGCCGCGTATCCGAGTTCAGCATTCTTTGCACTTTCAGCGAAACTGAAGGAAGTCTTATGGTAGCAATCCACAAGATAGTTTTTAAGAGCAGTGAAGCCAACGATAATACCGCTGCTATAGTGCTCTGCGCCATCTGATGCCGTGGCGGCTACGGAAGGATTCCATGCGATGCAGCATTCAATGTGGTTGCCGGGGTCATTGGTGTCGTTGCCATTCTTCTGGTCGAGGTTTGCGTGACCGAGGATACCTGCAGCCTGGAAAGAGCCGTCAACATCCATAGTAGAATAGCAGTTGTACATAGTGGATCCGGCCTTGATGAAGCCGCCACCTATACCACCGACCTTGGATCCGGCCTTGACTTTACCGGTAGTCCAGCAATCGCTCACATGAGAAACTCCGCTGTCGTAGCCGAACAGGCCGCCCACATAGTCCTCACCGCTCTCAATCTCGACATCTGCCGAGCATGCGGTGATAGTGGCTTCGCAGATACGGCCGAACAGGCCACCGGTGCCGTTCTTGTTGCCGCCGGGAGAAGTCACCCGGCCCTGCACATGCACACGGTGTGCCTCGGCGGGAATGCCGGAAGTGCCGCAGTAACTGCCGACAATGCCGGTTGCACCGCCGACTTCGCTCTCAATCACCGCATTGGTGAATGTCACGTCGTGGCAACTGCCATTAAGCACGCCGAAGAATGAAGGATAACTTGCGAAATCGCATGAGAAATTGTCGATAGTGTGTCCGTTGCCGTCGAAGTCGATGCCCAGTTTATAAGGTGAGGCAAAGTTCAGAGGCTGCCAACTGACATCCTTCATATCGATATCGGCCTGCAAGCGGAAGAAGACCTGTTTGCCTTCTTCGAGTTTTCCGCCCATAGCTAGGAGGTCCTCAACCGTGTAGAGGTTGTAAGGATCCTCTTTGGTGCCGCTTCCGGCGTTGGGAGCCACATATGCGATCTTCAGCACAACATAGGCATAAGGCTTGGCGGAGAGTTCCCAATTGTCGGTCTCGACAACACTGTCGATGACCACAGGGAGAACATAGGTCACACCATCTTCCAGGCCTGCTGTTGAGAGTTTGAGTTTCGCAGTGGAGGAAGTCACGCCATAGCGGGGCATCATCACTTCGTTGGTCACAAACTCATAAGCAGAGCCGGGGCACGCGGTATAGTTGGTGTTGTTGGCTTTGTTGTATGCTGCAACCGCAGCGGCATCACCCTTGAACGACAGGGTCAGTTTGATGTCGGATACGCTTCCGTTAAGGGTATCGGCGATTGCACGCACACCTACGGTCTTGGTCTTGCCTGTATTGATCTCGATGACATCCTCATCAGAGATCACCTCGGCATAGTACATACCCTTCATCGTGGCTACGGTCTGGCCACCGGAGACGCCTCCGTTCTCCTTTTCGGTGCAGGAGACGGCCGCGATGGCAAGAGCGAGCATTAAAATATACTTTTTCATATTCACTCTGGTTTAGAAAGATAATCCGTCATTCCAGCCCGGGTTCTGGGTAAGTGCCCCGCCGGTCAGGTTGCGGTCGTCGGTAGGTATAGGATAGAGATAGTCCCTGTCCTCGTTCCACGAACGGGCTGTATTGCCGTGGAGAAGGATCATTCCGGAAGTGCCGTTGGCCAGGAAAACATCCACATCGAGTTTCTTGGTAACGGGAGCCGTGGAGGTGGCGCTTGCGGTGAAGATCTCGAAGTCGAGTTTGCTGTCACCGTCGAGGTCGTATGCACCTGCGCCCGGGAAGTATGCACCGTAGAAGGGGGCCTCGAAGACTTTTCCTTCCTTCCAGCGCATGAGGTCGTAGTAGCGATGGCCTTCCTGGCAGAGTTCGATTGCGCGCTCGCGGCGGATCTCGAGGATCACACCCTTGTTGGGATCGGCAAGGAGTTTGGCGCTACGGTATCCGCCATAAGCAGCGTCGGTGAGGAATGCGTCAGGGGTGGCATTGGCGTCAGCCATCGACAGATGAGGCATTCCGGCACGGTCGCGGAGTTTGTTGATGGACATATCGAGATCTTCCTGGGTCAGTTCGCCGGCGTCGGCCTTGGCCTCGGCGTAGTTGAGGTAAACCTCGGCGGCACGCATGATGATCAGGTCCACATCGCAGTTGTTATACTGATCCTCGTCGAGAGTGGTGACATACTTGTCCGGATGATATCCGGTGAAGGACACCTTGAGGTCAGGGGCGGTGGTGGTTTCCTCTCCCATACGCTTGTAACCGGGAGTGCGGATGCTCGCGGCAAGACGGGGATCGCGGTCTGCGCATTCGGTAGCGAAGTCCATGGTCTCCCATCCGGCCTTGTCGGTGAAGCGGCTGCCATCCTTGCAAAGATAGCTGGCGGCCAGTTTCCTGGTCATGGCGGGGCAGCCCATGGAGCCGACGGTCATGCTGTTGCCTGCGCTGTGCATGGCACCGTATGCCCTGTTGTAGTTGCGGGCGATGATCACCTCGTCGGTCAACTCGGTGGCGTTATTGGTATGGAAAAGCTCGAAGTAGCTGGGATGCAGGCCGTAGCCGCTGCCGTTGATGAAATCGGCAGATACCTTTGCGCACTCCTGCAGATACCACTTGTAGGGCTTGGCATCGGTAGGGAGAGTGGCCAGGGTAGGATCACCGGCGTGATACTTGCGGAAGGTGCCTTCGAACAGGAGGATGCGGGACTTCAGGGCCATGGCGGTCCACTTGGTCACCTCATAAGCGCTCTTGGTGGAGGGCAACTTCGCAATAGCGAAATCGAGATCTTCGATCATCTTGTCTACGATAAGCTCGCGGCTGTCGCGGGGCTTGTTGAGCTGGGCGGTCTCGGTGGAGCCGACGGGTTTGTCGTACCACGGCACATCGCCGAAGCGCTTTACTTTCGCAAAGTAGAAATATGCGCGGAAGAAACGTGCGAGAGCCTCGTACTGGGTGCGCACAACCTCATCCTTGCAATGAGGGAGTTCCTCGATGAGAGTGTTGATATTGCGGAGGGCGGTCCAGCTCCAGCCACTGCCGGATGCAGGGATGGTGCGTTTGCCGAGGCCTTCCGTCGACATGTTGTTCTGGGTATAGTGATCGTCGTTGGCGATGTACAGGTCGGAGCCCGGGAACAACTCATAGAAACCTATGGAGAAAGCCTTGAGCTCGCTCTCGCTCTTGAAGAAGGTGTCCGAAGTCAGCCTGTCCTTGGGAACGGCGTCCAGAAGATCGTCGCAGCCGGTGAATGAGAACCCGGCAAGCAGTAATACGATAGGTAATAATATCTTTTTCATTGCAGGATTCATTAAAGGGTTACATCAATACCGAGAGTAAAGGACTTCTGCCAGGGATAGAGGCGGAGGTTGCCGCCGGTCATTGCCATTTCAGGATCGACAAAGTCCCCGTGCAGTCCGGGTGAATAGTAGAAGAGATTCTCTCCGGAGAAATAGAAGCGGAGCCTCTGCACGAATACCTTCTTCGCGATCTTGTCGGGGAGAGTGTATCCGAAGGTGAGATTCTTCAGACGGAGGTACCCGATGTTCTGGAGGTATCGGTCGTTGGCCACACCGAGAGGACGGTTGGCGTTCATGGCGATATAGCCCCTCGGACGGGGATAATATGCGTTCGGGTTCTCTTCACTCCAGCAGTCAGTCAGGAAATCCTTCGGGATGAAGGTCTGGTAAGGACGTGCATAGAGGAACCAGAATGAGCGGGCGTCCGCTGCCGGGTACCAGTCCATGTGGCCGATGCCCTGGAAGAATACGGACAGGTCGAAGCCTCTCCACTCGGCGTTCAGGTTGACACCGTAGTTGTAGCGAGGCTGACTGTTACCTATGATCTGCCAGTCACCGCTGTCACCGACTTTCTCGGCGCCCTTGTTGATCTGGCCGTCACCGTCGAGGTCGGCGAATTTCATGTCACCGGCAAAGAGGCCCTGAGGGAAGATCTGGGCATCGTTGACCTTGCTCTGGTCTACGGTGTAGCCCTTGGCTTCGGCATCGGTGGCGAAGAGGCCGTCGATGTGATAACCCCAGATGTCACCGTACTTCTGGCCTACCCAGTAAGTCTTTGCGAAGAGCTTGTCGGGGTTGTTGAAGCGGGTGATATGGGAAACATAGTCACTGAAGACCACGCTTGCTCCGTAGTGGAAATCACCGATGGAATCTTTCCATCCGATGGTGAGCTCATAACCTTTGGTGCGGAGGTCTGCCGTATTCTCCTTAGGAGTGGATGCGCCGTAGACGGCGGGCAGAGGTTCACCGGCGGTGAGCATGTCCTTGGTATCGCGGATGTAGTACTCGCCGCTGAAGTTCAGACGGTTGTTCAGGAATGCCATGTCCAGACCGAAGTTGCTCTGGATGGAGCGCTCCCAGGTGAGTCCGGAAGAAACCGGAGCAGAGAGGGAGGCCTGAGGCAGGTTGGCGCCGCCGAGCAGGTAAGAAGACTTGCCGTCGGTGCTCACAGTGCGGATGGCAGGATAGTACGAACTCATCTGCTGGTTGCCGAGCTGGCCGTAGGAGGCGCGGATCTTAAGGTTGTTGATATATGCCTTGTAAGGCTCGAAGAACTCTTCCTCGGAAATCCTCCAACCCACGGATGCGGACGGGGAGAACACCCAGCGGCTGCCGCGAAGGAAGCGGGAAGAGCCATCGTAACGGGCATTCAGTTCGAGCAGATACTTGCCCTTGTAGTCGAAGTTGATACGGGAGAAGTAACCGGCGAGTTTGTATTCATTCTGGCCGCCAGAGGTCTCCATGCGCTTCTTTCCATCGGGATCTGCAGGATCGGCACCTACGAGGTCCTGGTCGTTCAGTTCGGTGGAATAGAGGTTATAACCTATGAGACCCAGATCCTTGATCCAGCGGGTTTCGTAGTTCACACCGGCCATGGCCTTGAAGTTGATGCCGCTTTCCAGTTTCTTGTCGTAGGTGGCATACAGGTTATAGGCCTGGTAGATGTTGATAGTGGTGCTCTCGGTGAGTTTATCAAGGAAAGGATCCTTCTGGTCATACACCACAATCTCGCCGGGATACTGGGAATAGGTACCGTTCACGGCACGGTTCAGATAGCGGCCATTCTTGAATGTGTAGGTGTAGTCGCCCTTGATGGAAAGGCCGGGCAGCGGAGTAATGGTGAAGTCGATTGTCTCGCTGATATTGTCTACATTGTCCTTGTTGTAATGGTCGCTTGCGAGCAACATGAGCAGGCCGTCCATCAGCTGGTAACCGTTATACTTGGTGGCATAAATCGTCGAACCGTCCGGGTTGGTTGCCGGGTAGCTCGCGAGGGCGTGGACGGTACTCTTTGCAAAGTTGTTGTTGATACCGCTCTGTCCGGGATAGAAGTATGCGCTGTTGAAGTAGCTGGTGTTGGAGCCGATACGCAGCCAGTCGGTCACGTCGAAGTTGATTTTCGCGCGGAGGTTGACCCTCTTGTAGTTGTCGGGATTCGCCTTGAACATACCCTGCTCGTAGGTGTATCCTCCGGAAACCAGATAGCTGACTGCATCAGTCGCACCGCTCATGGTGACGGTATGGCTGGTGGTGGGCTTGATGTCGTTGTAGAGAACGTGGTACCAGTCGGTGTTGGCATAGTAGTTATACACGTCCTTGCCGTTCTCCTGGCTTATCACGACCCACGGGCGCTCCGGGTTCTCCACCTTGTCGTTGCGGCGGATCCACAGCTGCTGCATGTCGTAATCGTTGTAGTTGGCGTACTTGGTGCCGGGGCTGTAGGTCTGCCAGAACATGTTGTTCAGGTAGACGGAGTCGTAACCGCGGCTCTCGTACTCGGTGGAGGTTGTAGGAGCGGTGACACCGAAGCGTCCGCTGTAGGTAACCTTGGCGCGTCCGTCCTTCTCCTTGCTGCCGTTCTTGGTGGTAACGAGGATGACACCGGCGGAACCACGGGCACCGTAGATGGCGGCTGCGGCAGCGTCCTTGATGACGGAGATGTTCTCGACGTCAACGGGGTTCAGATACTGCATGTCGCCTTCCACACCGTCGATGAGCACCAGCGGGCTGCCTCCGTTGATGGAGTTCCAACCGCGGATGTTCAGGGTTGCGGCCTGGCCGGGACGGCCGGATCCGGATGTAACGTTCAGACCGGGAACGGAGCCCTGCAGCATGTGAGCCACGTCGAGGGCGGGACGGTCTTTGAGTACTTCAGAAGTCACCACTGAAACAGCACCGGTGAGGTTTGCCTTCTTCTGGGTGCCGTAGCCGACGACTACTGCATCTTCCATCAGGAAGGCGTCTTCTTCCAAGGTGATGGTGAGTTGAGTACGTCCTGCAACGGGAACCTGCTTGGGCAGATATCCCAGGCAGGAAACAGTCAGGACGTCATTGGGGGCTACTGTGATGGCGAAATGGCCATCGATGTCCGTGACAGCATTGGCATCCTTGCCCTGAAGCACTGCCCCTATTACGGGGCCGGTGCTGTCGAGCACTGTGCCGGTAACTGTCTGCTTTTGGGCAAATGCACCAAAAGAAACCGCCATACCCAGGAGTATGGTCAGCATTGCGAACAGTCTTTTTTTCAACATTTTGTATTGGATTAGAATTAAAAATAGTTTCTGGTCAAAATTCTAAACGGTTTTATCAATTCTGCAAATATATAAAAAATTCTCCCGAGTGCGCGCATTCACGCATACGCGAAGACAAATTTTTAGTTTAATTGGAAAATCGTTATTTTTGTATGATAGATTTATCGTGCGGAATATGTATAAGCTATTTGCAAAAATCTGCCTTATTGCCATCCTCTTTTCCCCTGCCGGATGCAAGAGTAGTACTACGCAAGAAGATGGCACTGTATTGAACCTGGCCACCTACAACGTGGGTGTGTTCGACAAAAGCGGCTTCGACACCACTGAAATGATCGCAGACATGATGAAAGAACTCGGAGTGCAGGTCCTTTCGATGAACGAACTGGATAGTTGTAATACCAGGCATAATACTTTCCAACTTAAAGATTTCGCGGAGGCGATGGGCGGATGGGGTTACAATTATGGCCCTGCTATCAGCTACAAGGGTGGCAAATACGGCATAGGCGTGGCCTACTCTCCAGCACTGGAGCCAACACGGAAATACTCCATAACTTTGGAGAAGGGGGACGGTGCCGAACAACGGGCGCTGGCCGTATGCGAATTCAAGGATTTCGTTTTCGCATCCACACATCTGGACCATAAATCCGCCGCAGCGCAACTCGCTCAGGCAGAAACACTTACCGGTTGGGCATCGGTTAATTACGGCAAGGGCGACAAGCCTGTCATTCTTTGCGGGGATTTCAATGCCTTGCCGGATAGCGAGACCATCTCCCTGATGCGGAAAGACTGGACTATCCTGTCGCCCAAGGACTTCACTTTCAGCGCGAAGAATCCCAGCAAGTGCATAGATTATGTAATGGTCTATAAGAACGCATGCAAGCGGGTGAAAGTGCTCGAATCCAAAGTCTGCAAGCAGTTCAACTCGGGGGATGTGGCCGTAGCCTCCGACCATCTTCCGGTTTACGTCAGAATCGAAATCAAATGAACCTCAAATCCCTCGCTAAAGATACCGCCATCTACGGCCTCAGCAGCATAGTGGGGAGATTCCTCAACTACCTGCTGGTGCCGGTATACACCCGCTACATCATGGCGGAAAGCGGCGGCTATGGCATAGTCACCAATCTCTATGCCTACACCGCCCTGCTGCTGGCCCTACTGACCTTCGGCATGGAAACCACCCTCTTCCGCTTCTGCAACAAGGACGGTGAGGATGAGAAGATGGTCTACAGTACCATCCTGCGCATGGTCGGAGGAGTGGCGGCGATATTCCTGGCGCTGGTGCTGGTTTTCATCCGTCCCATCTCAGCCGCGATGGGCTATGCCGACCATCCCGAATACATCGGCTGCATGGCGGCAATCGTGGCCCTGGATGCCTTCCAGGCCATAATGTTCAGTCGTCTGCGCCAGCAGAAACGGCCGATTAAATTCATGACGCTGAAGTTCGCATTCATCATCCCCAATATCCTCCTCAACCTCTTCATCTTCCTGGTTCTGCCGCGCATGTTCGGAAGTCATCCGGGGCTGGAGAACCTGTATGTGACCTACAACTACGGGGTAGGGCTGATTTTCTTCGCGAACCTGCTCTGCACCTTCGCTGTAACCTTCGGATTCGTGAAGGAAATCTGCGGGATAGGCTACGGTTTCGACCGGGGGCTGGCAAGGCGCCTCCTGGCATACAGTTGGCCCTTGCTTATCCTCAGCCTGGTGGGAGTTTTCAATCAGGTGGCGGATAAGATAATCTACCCGCGGGTGGATTCCGGGCCGGAAGGGATGGTGCAACTCGGAATATACGGCGCATGCGTTAAAATCGCCATGATAATGGCCCTGCTGACACAGGCATTCCGCTATGCCTACGAGCCTATCGTATTCAACGGGAGCAGGGACAAGAACAGCCCGGAAACCCTTGCGGACGGGATGAAGTATTTCGTGGTATTCACCCTGCTGGCGTTCCTTGCAGTGATTGTCTATATGCCTGTGCTTCAGCGCTTTGTGGGGGTGGACTATCGCTCCGGCCTGGCCGTCGTGCCGATAGTGATGATGGCGGAGATCTTCATGGGCATCTACTTCAATCTTTCCTTCTGGTATAAACTCGGCGACCAGACTCTCTGGGGCGCGGCGATGAGTGCCATCGGCGCGGCAGTGATGATTGCCGTGAACATCTTCGGCATCCCCCGCTGGGGCTATATGGCCTGCGCGTGGGGAGGATTCGCCGGCTACGGCACCGCGATGCTGTTGAGTTACTTCATCGGCCAGCGCAAATATCCCATTAAATATGATATGCGCGCGATACTGGGCTTCTTCGCCCTGGCGCTGCTGCTGTGGGCGGCGTACTGGGGGCTCGGCCGCACCGGTCTAGGCCGCTGGCCGCTGATGGCCCTCGGCACTGTGCTGCTGCTGGCATATTGCGGGGCCGTCTGGAAATTGGTGATCAAACGATAACAACACTTAAACTATTGACTGATAATGAAAAGATCTTTTGTCTTCCTGGTTCTTTCCGCATTTGCGCTGCTTAGCATCCAGTCCTGCCAAAAAGAGACAGGAGAGGAGTTCGCAAGCGTGCAGGTGGAACTTACTTCCGGCATCACGGCGCCCAATGCCGCCGGCGACGAGCCCTTCGACTTCCTGAAGGCGGGAAAGGTGGGCTTCGCCACCAATGCGGGAGACCGCGACTCCGTTGTATTCTCCGGCAATACCGGCAGCCTGTCCGGAAAATGCAAGGTCAAATCTGCCGCCACACAGATGTGGTGCTATAGCGCAGGCTCCTCCGGAGAGATACAGACCTACTCCGTCCCGTCCGTTTCCGAGGGGCTGGAGAATATGGTATTCTGTTCCGAAACCATCAGCCTCGAAGGCAATGAGCCATACAAAAGCACCGTCACGCCCCTGACATCCGGGGTGGTGCTGGAACTGCTCGACTCCAAGGGCACATGGGCCGGCAAGGACGTGAGGTCCGTAACCATCAAATCCGACTACGGCAAGCCCCTGGCGGGGGATATCATCCTCTGCCTGAAGGAGTCCCGCGTCGGGCAGCTCAAGAATTCGACCGATAACATCAGTTTCGCATTTGCCGAAGGATCGGTGAAGATAGGTACCGCCTCCACACCGGCCAGCCTGAGCGCCGCAATCCTGCCTTGCAGTTTCACCGGTACTATAGATTTGGTCGGCGATGGCTTTACCGCCACCCTGACCATCAGCCAGCCGCTCTACCTGCAGGCCGGCTATGTCAAGCATATTCAGGTGGATATGGCCATGGCGAAGGTGGAAGCCGAGGTTACCAAGCACTTCCCTTATCGCGTCGGTATAATGGGAGACTCCATCTCCACCTTCGAAGGCGTTATCCCGTCGAACCACCGGAAGTACTATCCCACCGACGGATGCGACGTGGATACCTGGCAGAAGACCTACTGGGGGCAGTTGATTACCAATTACTGGCACTGCGAACTCGACGTGAACACCTCTTGGAGCGGCAGCAGCGTGGCCGACGGCAAAGAAGGCACGGTGCGCACGCCCTTCGTGGACCACAGCCGCCTGGATCTCTTCAAGAATCCGGACGTGATTATCCTCTTCGGCGGCACCAACGACGCCAGCGCCAGCAATGGAATCGGCCTGGGTGAGTTCAACTACGACACTCCGCTGGACAAGATGAACACCACCAAGCGCTTCCGCGACGCCTATATCTACGTGATCCGCTATCTGCAGGAGAAGCACCCCGGCGTGCTGATCATCTGCATCATCGGCACCCACGTTACCGGTGAATATGGAAACTCCGTGGAGACCATAGCCAAGCACTTCTCGCTGCCTTATGTGGATTTCCGAGGGGATTCCAAGGTGACCATCTACAGCGGCTCGCACCCCAACGCCGCCGGTCATGCCCACAAGGCCCAGCGTATTTATGAAGAAACCCTTAGCCTATTCCAGTAAACTATGAAATACCGTTATCTGATTTGTCTCGCCCTGGCCGTAGCGGCCATCGCCTGCACCAAGCAGCCCAAGGAGCAGTTGATCGACATGCCCGAGTTCGGCCCGAACCCTGTTCCGAGCCCTGAAGACGGCTATTCATACCTTACCCTCAGCATCCCGGCGTCCGAGGATCTTCTTTGGAAAGACGGCGACCGCATCTGCGTCGAAGGTTCTGCCGGCACGGAAACATATACCCTTGTTCCCGGTTCATCGGCCGTCAAGGGCACCTTCCGCGGGAACGCGGTCACCGGCACCTCCTTTAATATAATAGTCCCCGGTCCGCAGGATTCCTTTGCGGCAGTGGACGGAAAGGATTATTCCCAGCAGACACAGGCTGCCAACGCGGATGACACGCATATCGTGACGCTTTACGCCCTGAACGGCGTGAACACCCTGGAAGGTGCAACCCTTTCCACGGAGTGGGCCTCCGCGAACGGCGGAAAATTCCTCAAGACCGGACGGATGACCATGGATATCCAGGTGCCGTCCGCAATCACCAAGGTATCTTCCCTGCAGGTTTCATCTTCCGTGGCGGCCTTCGGCACTTACACGCTGACCCTGCCCGAACTGAAAATGGCGGACACAGGCCACTATATCAAGGCCTTCCTCAACCTCCCCTGGTCCATTCCGGCACCGGCGGCGGGAGATGTGATCACCATCACGCTGAACGGGGACAAGACCGCCACCAAGAGCACCACCCTGGCCGATGAGAATACCGGTGCCGCCGTTTCTGTTTCGCTGAACGGCAAGGAATGGACTGGAGAAGGCCTGGTGATGGCCGGTGAAGGCACATCCGAATCACCTTACCTCGTCAACTCCTCCGACGACCTCTTTAATATGAAGGATGTGCTGGTAGAAAACGCCCAGAGCCCGGTTTACTTCCTCCTGACTGCCAATATCGACATGAAGGAAATGGCCTGGACTCCCCTTGTGACCGAGGAAAAGGTCTTCCCCATCGATTTCGACGGCGGCGGGCACACTATTTCCAACCTCACGGTAGGCGGAGATGCAGCATTCCCGAGTTTCGCGGGGGTGGTTACCGGTTCGATACATGATGTCACCTTCGAGAACGCAGTTATTACCGGCTCCGCCAGCGGCGGGACAGGCATAGTTGCAGGCCAGGGTTCGAAAGTGACATTGAAGAACTGCCACGCCACCGGCACCATCAGTTCGGCGGTCACCCTCACGGGCGGCATCATCGGTTGCATCGCCCTGGGCGACGACGGTTCCGTCATTGAAAACTGCTCCTTCAAGGGCAGCATCGACCTTCCCGCCGCCGGCGATTATAACGGCGGTATAGTCGGAGCCCTTCGCAAAGGCGCAAAGAATATCCTTATCAGCGGCTGCTCCGTGGAGGCAGATATCACCTCCGGCACCAGCAAGGGGTATATCGGCGGCATACTTGGCGCCAACTGGAACGGCAACTCGAACGTTACGATAGAAAAATGCTCCTACAAGGGCACCATCAAGACGGCTGCCAGCGGCAACGGTGGTTCCGGTCTTGCGGGCATCTGCGGATACACCCAGGCCATCACCATCCGCAACTGCCGCAGCGAGGGAACCATAACCCAGTGCAACTACGGCATCGGCGGCATTGCCGGCACCGTTTTCCAGGATTGCACCATAGAGAATTGCTTCTCTTCCATGACGCTCTACAGCCGTCACGGCACTGGCGGCATAGCCGGACGGGCGGATAACAACGCCAACGCATCCGATGCCACCACCGGCTACAACGACAAGTTCATAAAGTGCATTGCCTGGAACACCTCCATCGGCTCCCGCCTTGGGATCGGTGCGAGCAACCTATCGGACGGCGCCATAGTGGGAAAATGCGTCAGCAAGAACATCCACCAGGGCTGCGTGCGCAGGCCGGATATGCTCTTCGACTGCTATACCGACGCCCAGTACAATACCCTCTTCGACCAGGCCGACAACGATGCCAGCGGGGCTATGCAGATTCCGACCTCCCTCGGGCAGTATTACTGGCCATATCACGGCACCGCGGCGGCAGCAGGCAAGACCGCTTCCGACGTTGCGCGTGATCTCGGATGGGATACTTCAATATGGGATCTCTCCGGCAGCACGCCGGTACTTAAATAATAAAAAGAATCCCGGCGCTTCGGCACCGGGATTCTTTATTTTGACGAGCTAACGTCTTAGTCGTTGAGGTTGAACTTCTTGAAGACAACCACCTTGGCATCCTTGTCGACGGCAGCGATGGCATCCTTCACGGAAATCTTGCCATCACCCATCTGATATTCCTGAGCCTCGAGGGTGTTCTCCTTGAAGAACTTGGCGAGACGACCCTTCGCGATGTTCTGGATCATCTGCTCGTTCAGGTTGGCGGCCTTCTCGGCACCGACGGTCTTGATGATTTCACGGGCCTGTGCAGCCTGCTCGGGAGTAATCCATCCCTTCGCGGTGTTGGACTCGATATGATCTTCGGAATCGACATGTGCGGGGTTGATGCCGGCCTTCTTCAGAGCGGCCTCGACGGCCTTCTGAACCTGCTCTTCCTTGGTCTTCTCGACAGCAACCTTGAGCTCGTTCTCCACGACCTCCTTGGGGCAGTCAGCCTCGGAGATTGCAACGGGGCTCATGGAAGCAACCTGCATCACGATACCCTTTGCGAGGTCGGCGGGAACTTCCTTGTTGAAACCCACGAGCGCACCGAGTTTGCCGGTGAGAGTGTGGATGTACTGGGCTACGAAAGGAGCCTCTACTGGAGCGTAGTAAGCGATGACGGTCTTTTCGCCGGACTTTCCGGTCTGAACCTCGATGGCCTTCTGCACGGTGGTGCCGTCGGGCAACTCGCATGCGAGGAGGGCCTCGGTATCAGCGGGGAACTTGGCGATGGCCACGTCGGCGATAGCGTCGGCGAGACCCTGGAAGTCGGAGTTACGGGAAACGAAGTCGGTTTCGCATCCGAGGCATACGAGGACACCCTTGCTGCCATTGATGCGAGCCTTCACTGCACCTTCGGAAGTCTCGCGGTCCGCACGCTTGGCGGCGACGAGCTTACCCTTTTCACGGATGATATCGGCAGCCTTCTGGAAATCGCCTTCGGCCTCTTCGAGAGCCTTCTTGCAATTCATCATGCCTGCAGAGGTCATCTTGCGTAATTTCATTACGTCTGCTGCTGTAATGTTTGCCATAACTTCTTGTTTTTACTTGGATTCAACTTCAGATTCCTTAGCTTCGCTCGGAATGACAGGTTCAGCCGGAGCAGCCGAATCGGATGCCGGAGCATTTTCCGCGGAGGCATCCGCTTTCGGCTCGACGGCCTCTGCGTCGGCCTTCTTGGTGCGGCGGCTGCGGAGAGTCTTCTCAGCCTTGGGGGCTGCTGCCTCCTCGGCGGGAGCCTCTGCAGTTTCCTTATCCTTCTCGAGCTTGCGCTCCTCGAGACCTTCCTGGATAGCTGCGCAAAGTGCGGTGAGGACACACTCTACACTCTTTGCTGCGTCGTCGTTCGCCGGAATCACATAATCAACGGGGGTGGGATCGCAACAAGTATCAACCATTGCGAAAACCGGGATATTCAGACGATTTGCTTCCTTGACGGCGTTGGCCTCTTTCTGGATGTCGACCACGAACAGGGCGGCGGGAAGGCGGCTCATGTCGCGGATGGAGCCGAGGTTCTTCTCGAGCTTCGTGCGCTGGCGGTCGATCTGGAGACGCTCACGTTTTGCGAGCTTTTCGAAGGTTCCATCCTCTTTCATCTTGTCGATGGTGCTCATCTTCTTGACGGCTTTGCGGATGGTGGGGAAGTTGGTCAGCATGCCACCGGCCCAACGCTCAGTGACTGAAGGCATTCCAACTGCTGCGGCTTTCTCGGACACGATGTCCTTAGCCTGCTTTTTGGTGGCGACGAAGAGGATCTTGCGGCCGGATTTGGCAAGGATCTTCATCTCCTCTGCCGCCTCATCTATCTTGACGACAGTCTTGTGCAGGTCGATGATGTGGATCCCGTTCTTCTGATCGAAGATGTACGGAGCCATTTTGGGATTCCACTTGCGGGCGAGATGTCCGAAGTGAACACCTGCATCAAGCAATTCTTGGAAATTTGTACGTGACATTTCTTTTTGTTTGTTAATTTTTTGTTTTGTCCCGCCTGGCGGGTCTCTTTTCTTCAAGGACAGGGTAGCGGCCTTGCCGGTCCCCGGCCTTTTCCGCAGTGCTGCAACTATCCTCAATTGAGGGTTTAAACAGCAACTGTACGAAAGTAAAACAGCGCGATATTAACGCTTGCTGAACTGGAAGCGGCGACGTGCTCCGGGCTGGCCGGGTTTCTTGCGCTCTACCTCGCGGGCATCGCGAGTGAGGAAACCTGCTGCCTTGAGAGCCGGACGATATGCTTCCTTGTCCACCTCGCAGAGGGCGCGTGCAATGCCGAGACGGATGGCTTCGGCCTGGCCTTTGGTGCCACCGCCGACGACGTTGATCTTAACGTCGAATTTGCCTTCGGTTTCGGTCACTGCAAACGGCTGATTGACGATGTAACGCAGATCCTCCTGGGGGAAGAAATTCTCCACGGGACGGTCGTTGATGGTTACATTGCCAGCACCTGCTGCCAGATAAACGCGAGCGACTGCTGCTTTACGTCTTCCAAGGGCGTGTGTCTGTTCCATTTGCGACTTTTAAATTTCGTTCAACTTGATAGTTTTGGGGTTCTGTGCCTGGTGCGGATGCTCGGGACCTGCGTAAACGTGCAGGTTGTGGAGGATCTTGTCACCAAGACGGGTCTTGGGGAGCATACCCCTGACTGCTCTCTCTATAAGCCTTTCGGGATGGTTCGAATTGAGGATCTCCTTGGGAGTGGTGAACCTCTGTCCGCCCGGATAACCCGTGTAGCGGGTATAAACGCGGTCGGTCATCTTATTGCCTTTGAGGGCGACCTTCTCTGCGTTGATTACGATGACATTGTCGCCGCAATCCACGTTGGGAGTGAAGCCGGGTTTGGTCTTGCCGCGGAGGACAAGAGCGACCCTGGAGGCCAGACGACCAAGAGCGAGATCCGTTGCGTCGATGACAACCCACTGCTTGTCTACAGTTGCTTTGTTAAGCGATACTGTTTTGTAACTGAGTGTGTCCACTGTCTTGATCTTTAATAGTTATACTTAAAAAATTGCGATCCCTTAAAAATAAGGGGCCGCAAAGATAAGAATATTTTTGTTAATAACAAAATGGCGCTTTACGCCATCAGGAAATTCGCCTGGATGAATGCATTCACCGCGGTTGCCGCGAAGAGGAAGAAAATGAGGCAAGCGAAGATGATGCCTATCACCTTGAGGCGCTTCATCCACTTCTGTCCGCTCCAGCCTATGGTCTGGAACATGCTCCAGAATCCGTGGGTAAGATGGAACCATACTGCCACGAAGAAGAGCAGATAGAGAGCAAGCAGCCACCAGCGGCCGAAAGTGATGTTAAGCAGGTAGTAGGGGTTGTTCTCGAAGGTGCCGATGCCGAACATCTCCGGCAGCTGCATCTTTGCCCAGAAGTCCATCAGGTGCAGGCCGATGCATCCGAGGATGACGATTCCAAGAACGAGCATGTTGCGGGAACTCCAGCTGTCGGTGGAGGCCTTGCTGTTAACCTCGTAGCGCTTGATGCCGCCGCGGGCGATATAGTTCTTCACGGAAAGCCAGATTCCGTAGAGGATATGAATCACAAACCCGAGAGCAAGTATGGGAACCATGATGTCGATGACCGGAGTGGACATGAAATCGCAGCCCCACTTGAACAGGCCGTCCCCTGCGCTGAAGAGGATATCGTCATCTGCGGCGATGCCGTATTTGCCGGTGAAACTGTCGATCACCGAGAAAAAGTTGATGGTCCCGTGCAGAAGCAGGAAGAGGATAAGGAATGCGCCACTTATGGCCTGGATGAATTTCTTGCCGATGGATGAGTTGAAAATGAACATCTCTTTTAATACTTTTGGTCTGCAAATATAAGCAGTTTCTTGCAAGTTTGCGAATTTTCCGATATTTTTGTTCTCCGCAAACAAACAGTAAAGTCAATGTACAAGAGAGTCCTACTCAAACTCAGCGGCGAAAGCCTCGGAGGCCCCGCAGGAAAGGGCCTGGATGAAGAAAGCCTCAAGAAGTTCGCGAAAGAGATCGCGGCTGCAGTGAAGGCCGGATACCAGATTGCCATAGTGAACGGCGGAGGAAACATCTTCCGCGGCATCCAGGGCATAGGCAAAGGCTACGACCGCGTCACCGGTGACCGCATGGGCATGCTCGCCACCGTCATCAACTCGATGGCGCTATCATCCGCTCTTCGCAGCGAGGGCATCGAAGCCAAGGTATTTACCGCAACGAACATGGCCCCTCTGGCAGAACTCTACACCAGGGACAATGCAGTAGAGACGATGAAGGCGGGCGGAGTTGCCCTGATTTCCGGCGGCACCGGCAATCCCTTCTTCTCCACCGACTCCGGCGCAGCCCTCAGGGCCCTCGAAATCGGGGCGGATGCAGTGCTGAAAGGCACCCGCGTGGACGGCGTCTACACCGCCGATCCCGAGAAGGATCCCACCGCTGTCAAATATGATGAACTCACCTTCCAGGAGGCCCTGACGAAGCATCTTAAGGTGATGGACCAGACCGCTTTCGCTCTTTGCGAGCAGGGACCTGTTCCCATCGTGGTGTTCGACATCAACGCCCCCGGCGCCCTCCTTGCAGTGCTCGCCGGCGAAAAGGTCGGCACTTTAGTGCATGCATAAAACGATACGATATATGTTAACAGACAGAGCAAAAGAAATCCTGAACGGCGCCGAAGAAAAAATGCAGGAAGCCGTTCTCTTCCTCGAAGAAGACCTCAAGACCTACCGCGTCGGCAAGGCCAGCCCCGCCATTTTCAACGGAGTGACGGTTAGTTACTACGGCACACCCACTCCCCTGATGCAGGTGGCATCTGTCACTACCCCCGACGCCCGCACCCTGGCCATCCAGCCCTGGGAGCGCAACATGATTCCCGTCATCGAGAAGGCAATTCTGGACGCCAACCTCGGCTTCACCCCCCAGAACAACGGGGAAATCATCCGCTGCGTGGTGCCCGCCCTCACCGAGGAGCGCCGCAAGGAGTTGGTGAAGAAGGCCAAGGCCACCGGCGAACAGGCCAAAGTGGTTGTGCGCAACGCCCGCCGGGACGCCATGGAACTCCTCAAGAAAGCCCAGAAAAACGAGGGCATGAGCGAGGATACCGAGAAGGAAGGCGAGGGCGAAGTGCAGAAAATCACCGACAAGTTCGTGAAGAACGTCGATGATATCGTAGCAGCAAAGGAAAAGGAAATCCTTACAGTGTAGCGAGCCGCTGCGCAAATGCCTCGCGGTCGGCTTCATCCACGAAGCTGGCCTTCACGGGCACGGCGAAGAGGCGCCCGCGTATGTTTTCATCCACATTCTTACAGTCGAGGACGCGCGCAGCGTCCTTTTCTGTTGTAAGGAGGGCGGCGGTGGGGTACTTGCGGACCGCTGCGGCAATCTGCCACATATCCACTTTCGAATAGGCGTGATGGTCGGGGAACTTCAGCGCCTCCACTATCTTATATGTATCGCTCAGGTGCGCCCGCAAGCGGGTGTCATCCGCGATGCCAGTGAAGAGGACAGCGGTCTTGGAATAGGTGTAGCGCGTGTCTGCATCCTCCGGGAACACCGGCACGGGAGCGTCATATTCCTCCATAGTGAAAAATAGCGGCTGATCGGACCGTAAGGCCATTTTCTCCCCCCATTTCTCCCTATCTTCCGGGTCGAGTTCGTGTGGGCACTTCGTTACTATCACAACATCTGCATCCGCAATGCGCGAAGGCAGGTCCCTCAGGCGGCCGAAGGGTAGCAGGCTATCTTCGAAATACGGGCGGTTCCAGTTCACCAGCACAATGTTGAGGGTGGCGTGGAGTTTCTTATACTGGAAGGCATCGTCCAACACTATGATATCGGTGCCGTCCTGCACCAGTCGGGCGCATCCCTCCACCCTGTTCTTATCCACCGCAACCGCCACCGATGGAAACTTGCGCTTGATCTGCAGGGGCTCATCCCCGCTGAAGGCGGCGGTGCTGTCCACCTGAACCATCTGGAACCCCTTGCTCTTGCGTTTGTATCCTCGCGAGAGCACCGCCAGATTGGCATTCCCCCAGCGGTCGCTCTCCTGCAGGAGGCGGAGAATCATCTCCGTATGCGGGGTCTTCCCGGTGCCGCCCACGGTGATATTGCCCACGCAGATGGTGGGGACTTCGGCTCCGGGGGTCTTCCGCCAGGCTTTGGCGGCGCGCTTAAGAATCAGGCGTTGTATCAGCATATCGCTCGCAAATATAATCAAGAATCCCGAAAAGTTCGGCGGAATCCAGGGTAGTAACCATCTTCATGCGGGTTTCCTTGAAGTCCGGCAGGCCCTTGAAGTAGCAGGAGAGGTGCCGGCGCATCTCGTAGATCCCGCGCGGCTCGCCCTTGTACTGAAGCGAAAGAGTCAGTTGCCGCTTGGCGAGGGCTACTTTTTCCGGCACCGACAGCGGCGGCAATTCCTCACCGGTGGAGAGGAAGTGCTTGATCTCCCGGAAGAGCCAGGGATGCCCGAAGGTAGCGCGGCCTATCATGATGCCATCCACTCCATAGCGGTCGAAGGCGTCTTTTGCTTGTTGAGGGGTGGTGATATCGCCGTTGCCGATGATGGGGATGTGCATGCGGGGGTTGTTCTTCACCTCTCCGATGAGGGTCCAGTCCGCAGTGCCTTTATACATCTGGCAGCGGGTGCGTCCGTGGATGGTAAGTGCTTGGATTCCAACGTCCTGCAGGCGCTCGGCGAGTTCCACTATTATCTTGCTGTCGTTGTCCCAGCCGAGGCGCGTTTTCACGGTGACGGGCTTGTCCACAGCCTCAACCACCGCCTTGGTGATGGCTACCATCTTATCCGGATAACGCATCATGCCGGAGCCTGCCCCGCGGCCGGCGATTTTGGTTACCGGGCAGCCGAAGTTGATGTCGATCACATCCGCCCCATGCCCGCCGACGAGTTCCACCGCGTGGTCCGCCATGCGTGCTGCCTCGACCATGGATTCAGGGATATGGCCGTAGATCTGGATGCCGACGGGTGCCTCTTCTTCCAGCGTCCGCATCTTCGCCAAGGCTTTGGACGCGTCCCGGATCAGGCCGTCGGAGGGGATGAATTCGGTGTAGACCATATCTGTCCCCTGCTCCCGGCAGAGAATGCGGAACGACACGTCCGTCACATCCTCCATCGGCGCCAGCAGCACCGGCCTCTGGCCCAAATCTACGTTTCCTATCTTCATTGCCCGCAAATTTAACTCATTTTTTTCTTCACACTGTTCCCGGTCCTTGAAAATTCGTATATTCGCCTGTTATGATAAATCCGTTCCTAATTTGTTTAGCCTTTGCAGCGAGCATCACTGCCAAGCCGCTTGTGACCGAGCCGGTAACGTCCGATGCAATCAACGACGGAGCCATCATCCGTTTTGAAAATCCCCTGCCTGCAATGCATGTGGAAGGGCGCTCAAACGGCACCTATAACAATATAGAACTTGGCTTACCCGGAGTGCTGACTACGCTGGACACCAATCTGGGGATGATGCTTAAGCAACTGAGGGACAACGTGTTAGAAGGCAGACACGTGGTGTTCGTGGAGGGGGAATTCATCCCCGTCTATAAAAACTGGATACGTGACCATGTGCACACGATGAAGGCTTTCAAGCATTGGGAGAGAGACCTCCGGACGTATCTTGATTTCACGCTCAAATATCAGCGTCCGGACGGGAGTTTCCTGGAACTGATCAAGCAGATGGACGACGAGCACTGGTCGTTCGTTGCAGAAGACGACATCGTTTTCTTCCCTGAAGATAATCTATACCTGGCACGGCTGGACATCGAATCGGATGTGGAGTATCTGGTCGTGGAGGGTGCAACACAGTACTACAAGGCAACTGCCGACCGGAGATGGCTGCGAAAGAATCTGCGCAAACTCGAAGCGGCGATCGAATACTCCACAAGTTCCCCGAAGCGCTGGGACCCGGAACATGGCCTGGTGAAACGCGCCTACACCATCGATACCTGGGATTTCTCGTACGAAAAATCCGGGCATTACGACCGCCGCATTACCGAAAAGACACCGATGGCAATCATGCACGGGGATAATTCCGGGGTGTACCAGGCTATGATGGAACTGGCGTGGATGAACCGGCAACTGCATCACAGGGGGCGGGCCCGCCGCTGGGAAAAGAGAGCGGAGACCTTGCGTGAGAATGCCATCAGATACCTGTGGAACGGGAAGTATTTCAAGCACCAGCTGCCTCTGGGTTGTGCTCCCGCCGATGACAAGGAAGATATCCGGCTGAGCCTTTCCAACACCTATGATATCAACCGCGGATTCACAAGCATAGAGCAATCCCGCTCGATAGTTGAAGAGTATATGTTCCGGCGTGACACTACTTCTGCTTTCGCGGAATGGTTTACGATCGATCCCCGCTACTGGCCGATGTTCGGAGACACGCATGCGCATCCTGCCTACATCAATGGCCTGATTACTTCCTTTACCGCCGGCGAACTTGCAAAAGCGGCATTCAGTTGCGGGCACGAGCAATACGGCTGGGATATCCTCTGCAGGTTCTACGACAATATGGTGAAGGATGGAGGAAATGTGTATTTTCTGTACGACCGTTACACCCGTGCTCCCCAGAATGCGAAAGTGGGGCCCGCGGCATGGGGTGCGGCTGCGCTGATTTCTGCCATAGACGAGGGCCTGGCCGGCATCACCGACCTGGAATGTCGCTACCGCAGCCTCGGTTTCTCGCCGCGCTGGCCGGTAACGCCCTACAAGGAACTCCGTTATTTCACTGGCTGCGAACTGACCGGTGACCTGGTGGATGTGAGGTATATCCTGAAAGACGCCGGGATGCGGTATCATATCAATTCCCCCGCAAAAGAGATCCAGTCGCATATTCTCCTGCCTGAAGGAGCCCCGGTTACGTCGGTGAGGCTTAACGGCAAGAATGTTAAATACGAAATATCAGAAATCGGCGGCAGCCGCTATATCGACTTCTCCGCCCGTCACCTGAAAGGAACAGCAGATATCGAGATTATATTTTAGATAGCCTCGCAGCGCTTCCGCAGCCACTCTGCGTCGGCCTCGCCAAGATAGGGACGCAGTCGGGCGTAAACCATTGAATGATAGTCGTTAAGCCACTGTTGCTCGGCAGGGGTTAGCAAGCCTGAAACCAGGATCGAGGTGTCGAACGGGCAGAGGGTCAGAGGCTCGAAGCGCAGCCAGGAGCCGAAGTCGTTGGTGCCCGCATCCACGCATAGAAGCAGATTTTCGTGTCGCACACCGTGCATGCCCTCCCGGTAGATTCCGGGTTCGTCCGAGGTCACCATTCCTGCTGCGAAGCCGGTGGGATTCAGGTTCTGGCGTATGTCCTGCGGCCCTTCGTGCACGCCCAGGAACCAGCCCACGCCATGCCCGGTGCCGTGCCCGAAGTTGCGCTGGTGCTCCCAGAGGGGTTCGCGTGCCAACGCATCCAGCCTGCAACCCGGCGTGCCGGCAGGGAAGACCGCCCGGGCCAAGGCAATGTGGCCCTTCAGCACCAGGGTATAATCCTCCATCTCCAGCGGAGTGCAGGGGCCGAGGGCCCAGGTGCGGGTGATGTCGGTGGGTCCGCCGGCGTACGGCCCGCCCGAGTCGCACAGGTACAGCCCGCCGTCGCGGATGGCCGGTGCGTAGCTGTGCGGGGTGACGTAATGGGGCAGGGCGGCCCCGGGGCCGTAGGCCGAGATGGTCTCGAAACTGTCGCCG
>JAFZIX010000167.1 GCA_017554135.1 Bacteroidales bacterium
GGCAGCATCAGCAGCACCATGGCGCCTGAAGGGCTGGAAAGGATATCTTCCAACGAATTCCGGGAGATTTCCCGCAAGGTATTCAGCAAGCCGCTGCAGAAGGTGGATGCCGGGATAACCAGCCGTAAATTGAATTTCAAGACGGAGATTGACCTGCGCGGGGCGAGGCTGCAGGAGGCGCTGGAGGCAGTTATGCACTACTGCGACGATGCCCAGATGCTGGGGGTGCGAAACGTGCGCATCATCCACGGAAAAGGCACCGGCGTGCTCCGCGAAGAGATACAGAAATACCTGCGCACCGTGCCCGGAGTGGCTTCGGTGGCCGATGAAGATATACGCCACGGCGGCACGGGAGTGACACTGGTAGAGTTTGAGTGATGGATGCTGTAGGGAAACGGGGAGAGGATGAGGCCTGCCGCTGGCTTATTGCCAGAGGGCATATCGTACTGGAACGCAACTGGAGGGGCGGGCACTGCGAAATAGACATTATCACGGTGGATTCCACCGGACTGCATTTCGTGGAGGTGAAGAGCCGGAAGGCACCGGTCGCCGCAGACCCGCTGGTGAACGTCACGGCCGCAAAGCAGAAGCACATGGTGGATGCGGCACTGAAGTTCCTGCATAGCGGGGACAGGAGATTTGAAGACGAAGAAGTTAACTTTGACATAATTACGGTGGTTTTCTACGGGGATAAGGCCCAGATTGAATACTACCCACAAGCTATTATACCAATTTATGATTGATCACAGATATTGCGTAATACTGGCCGGAGGCATCGGCACACGATTCTGGCCCATCAGCCGGGAATACAGGCCGAAACAGTTCCAGAAGATCTGGGGGCGGGACAAAACATTCCTTCAGGAGACTTTCGGCCGGATGAATTTGGTTTTCCCTGCAGACCATATCCTGGTCGCCACCCTCGACAGGTACAAGACCCTGGTTATGGAGCAATTGCCGGAATTGCCTGAGGCGAATATTATTACCGAACCCTATGGCCGCAATACGGCCCCGACCATCGCATTCTCCGCGAGAATTCTGCTCGAAAAGGACTCGGAGGCTATCATGGTGGCCACCCCTTCCGACCATCACATCAGCGATTATGAACTTTTTTGCGATACTCTGCGGACCGCGATGGAATATGCAGAAGGAAACGATGTTTTGCTTACCCTGGGCGTCGTGCCCACCAGGCCAGACACCAGTTTCGGATATATCCAGGTGACAGGAGGCCCTGATGCGTATGGGGCTGGGACCCCGGTCAAAGCAAAAACCTTTACCGAAAAGCCCGATCCGGAACTGGCAAAAGTTTTTGTAGACAGCGGTGAATTTCTCTGGAACAGCGGACTCTTCATATGGAAAGCGTCTGTCGTGCTGGACGAGATGGCGGCATGCTGCCCGGAACTCGACCAGCCCTGGGATGGATGGAAAGAAGTATTCGGGACACCCGAACGCGAGGCATTCATCGAACGTGCTTATGCCGGAAGCACACGTATATCAATCGATTACGCCTTGATGGAAAAATCCGACAAGGTATGGATTCTGCCTTCCAAGTTCGGCTGGAGGGATATTGGAAGTTGGGCCACCCTTTTCGAATTCTCCAGGCTGAAGGACCTTGATGAGAACATCGTTGAGGTGAATGGCCAGAAGATTGTGCGCGATTGCAGCAAGAGCATGATTTATTGCGACGACAACAATAAACTGACCATTGTCAGCAGCCTTGAGAATTATATGGTGATAGACACCGATAAGGTGCTGATGGTCTGCCCCCGCGACGAGAAGCGCCTCCAGGAAATCATGTCCCAGTTGGCACTGCCGGAGTATTCGGATTTTAAATAGTATATTTGCGCCGATGATTGACTACAATCTGTTCGAAGATATCCTGGGCTTTGATTCCACTTCCGGGAAGGAACGACCGCTGGCCGAGTTTCTGGTTAAGAGGTTGCAGGCGCCGAAGGTGGAGACCTTTGAGGTTGGCGATGACACGCTGAACCTGCTGTTCAGTTGGGGTACGCCGCGGGTAGTGTTCTGCACCCACATGGACACAGTGCCGCCTTATATCGCTCCGCATTTTGAGGCGGACAAGGTCTGCGGGCGAGGCTCATGCGATGCAAAGGGGCAGATAATTGCCTTATATACAGCTTGTTGCGAACTTGCCGCGGCGGGGCGCGAGGGCTTTGGGCTGCTGCTTTTGAGCGGCGAGGAGACCGGTTCCTGGGGCGCCAAGGCCTTTGCAAAACTGCCCTTCAAGGCGGACTTGCTGGTGATCGGCGAACCCACCGAAAACAAGATGATTTCGGCCTCCAAGGGCACCAAGGCCTACGAACTGGTGTTCAAGGGCGAGGCTTTCCATTCAGGCTATCCACAGTTCGGGAGCAGCGCGGTGGAGAAGTTCGTGGACTTCGTGAATGCGCTGAGAACCAAGTACTTCCCCTTCGACGACGTGCTCGGGGATACCACCTATAATATAGGCAAGCTGGTGAGCGACAATCCCCAGAATATACTGAGTCCGGAGTTGCGCTGCAGGTTATATTTCCGCACAACCTTCGCATCGGACGGGCCGGTGCATGAGTGGATGATGCGGGAGGTCGCCGGCAGCGGCATTTCGGTGGAATATGTGGGTGGAGATATCCCCGCATCCTACACCACCTTCCCGGGCTTCCCGGCCGGGCCGGCATCTTTCGGGAGCGATGCCCCGCACCTGCTGAACTTCCGCCGCAAAATCATCTGCGGCCCAGGCAGCATCCGCTTCGCGCATCGCGCGGACGAGCACATCCTGACGGCAGATCTGGAAACCGCCGTCAGCAATTACGTTCGCTTTTTTGAATTGGCGTAGGCCCCATTGACTATCAATGACTTACTGAAAGTCGTCTGGTGAAAATTCACCAGACGACTTTCAGTATCTAGTTGATTATCAGGCACCCTTTGAGGGCCTAGAGGAGATGGCGTTCCAGCAGTAGTTGGGCGATCTGGACGGCGTTGGTGGCAGCGCCTTTGCGGATATTGTCGCTGACGCACCAAAAGTTGAAGCCGTTCTCGACGCTGAAATCCCGGCGGATGCGCCCCACAAACACTTCATCCTTCCCCCAGGCATATATGGGCATGGGATAGACGTTGTGCGCGGGATCATCCTGCACCACCACCCCGGACATGGAGGCCATCAGGCTGCGGACCTGCTCCAGGGTGAAAGGCTTGTGCGTTTCGATGTTTATGCTCTCGGAATGCCCGCCCTGCACCGGCACGCGGACGGTGGTGGCGGTGACGGCTATGCTCTCGTCCCGCAGGATCTTCCTGGTCTCGTTGACCATCTTCATCTCCTCTTTGGTATAACCGTTTTCGAGGAAGGAGTCGATGTGCGGGAGGATGTTCTGGTCGATGGGATAGGGGTAGATGGCCGGATACTCGCCCCAGTGGCCGACGGCCGTGGCAGGAGCCAGCAGGTCACCTTCGGGCCTTTCCTTCTCCGCTATGCCGCGCTCGGTGTTCATTTGGGAGATGGCCTTGTAGCCTGTGCCGGTGACGCTCTGGTAGGTTGAAACCACTATCCTCTTGATACCCAATTCCTTATGAATGGGGGCCAGAGGAAGCACCATCTGGATTGTGGAGCAATTTGGATTGGCGATGATATAGTCGCCGGCGCTCAGCACGTCGCCGTTGATTTCTGGGACGACCAGCGGCTTGGTGGGGTCCATACGCCAGAAAGAGGAGTTGTCCACCACCCGGCATCCAACCTCGGCGAAGATGGGGGCCAACTGATGCGAGGTTTCTCCGCCGGCACTGAAAAGTGCCAGCTGCGGATGCGCGGCGATAGCATCCTCCGCACTCACGACCGTCCACTCGCGGCCCTTGAAGGACACGTTGCGCCCCACTGACTTGGCGGACGCTACGGGGAAAAGTTCATCTACCGGAAAATTCCTTTCTTCCAGGACCTGGAGCATTCTGGTGCCCACAAGGCCGGTTGCACCTACAACTGCTACTTTCATATCAATTACTTTAAAATATCGTTCAAAACAGAGGAAGCTGCCAGGAGCGCGCCTTCACCGGCGCCCTGGATAAGCAGGGGGTAGGGATGGTAGGCGCTGCGGATGATGATGGCGTTCTCGGTTCCTGTTATCCGATAGGCGGGATGGTTCTCATCTACCAGGCGGAGGCCGATGGAGGCCTTATAGCCATGAGGGCCGGCAGGGTCTTTCGCCAAAGAAGCCACGAAGCGCTGATGGCAGCCTTTGGCATCAGCCTCGGCTTCACGCGCTTTGAATTCAGGTTCGGCAGACTCAAGTTTGGCATAGAACTCATCCAGAGGGATATCGAAGAATTCTGGGCCTACTACGGGAGTAATCTCCACATCTTCCTTCTCAAGAGGCACGCCGGCCTCGCGGGCGAGAATCAACAACTTGCGAAGGGCCTCCCTGCCGCTCAGGTCGATGCGGGGGTCGCTTTCGGTCAGTCCTTCGTTCTGGGCCTTGCGCACTATCTGCGCGAAACTGGCGGGAGAATAATCATAAGATGTAAGAATCTCGTTCAGGGTGCAACTTACCACAGCTTCAAGCGAAAGAATCTCGTCGGAACTGTTTGTGCCGGCGGCAATGCTTTCCAGCATGGGCAGGGCGGATCCGACTGTAGTCTCATAGCGGAGGAATACCCCGTTCTCCTGGGCAGCAGCCTTCATCGCGGCGTATTCCACGAAAGGCACTGCCAGAGCGCGGCGGTTGGAACTAACGATGTTGATGCCGTTCCGCAGCAGCCCTTCGTATTCGCGCCAGATATCCTCGCTGTCGGTGACATCCACAAAGATGCTGCCACGGGGAGCCTGCTCACGCACGGCGCGGAAGAATGCGCCGTTGGCGGCGGGGAGATTGCCGGTCGAGCCGGCAATGACAAAGGACTTGCTGTTTGACACGCCCTCTACGCGGAGGACCTTGCCAGTGCGGGCGGCAATGCGGGCTGACGACTCCTCGATCAACTTGACGAGGGCGCTGCCGACAGCACCGGTGCCCGCGATATACAGGTTCAGGGTGCTGAGGGGCGCGCTTTCGAAGAACTCGCGATGGATGGCGTTCAAGGCCTCGCGAGCGACCGCCAGCCGCACGGAAACATACACGTTGGTTCCGTCGGAAGAGCAGCCAAGGGTCTTGATGCCGGCCTTCTTCAAACTATCCTCCATGCGGGCGCAGGCGGCCTCGCCGTTGATGCGGCCGTTGCTCACCAGGCAGATGAGCGACTCCCCCGCGAGGGTGTCATCCGTGCTGGCAACTCCCATCCATTCAGCCACTTCCGGCTCGGGAAGCGAGCAGACCACCGTCCCGGGATTCTCCGGTTCGAAGGTGTTGAGAATGCGGATGGCGATGCTGGCCTCCATCGCGGGCTGCACGGTGGGCGCGTATAGCACCTTTGCACCGTGGGTAGCCATGTCAAGGGCGGCCTGATAAGGCATTTCCGGGATGGTGCGGGCGGCAGGGACAAGTTTCGGATTGGCTGTCATTATGCCGGGAACGTCTGTCCATATCTCCAGATTGGATGCCTTCAGGGCAGCGGCGTACAAGGCGGCGCTGAAATCCGACCCCCCGCGGCCGAGAGTGGTTACTTTGCCCTCATATTCGCTGGCGATGAATCCGGGTGCCACAAAGATCTCCACCTCCGGTTCCAGGGCGACAGCCGTGGAGATGTTGTTGTAGGTGAGGGTGGGGTTGTCTTTGATGACCAGGATCCGGGAGTCCAGCCATTTGGTGCGGAAGCCCTCGCAACGCAGTTTGGCGGCGATGATGGTAGTGGAGAAGAGTTCCCCGTAGGTTACCATTTCATCTTCCGGCGCAGCGGCAAGTTTGTCGAAAAGATCTGTCAGTTTGATGGAAATCTCTTCCCGCTCGGCCCCGGTGAAAAGGCGGCGGATTATATCTTCGTGACGGGTCCGGAGGCTGTCCAGCATCACCTGGCGTTCTGCGCTGCCACGTTCCGAACGGGCAATGTCCAGCAGGGCGTCAGTGCACCCGGAAATGGCAGAACAGACCAAGGCCACCCGGTCTCTCCGGGCAGCCTTGGAAACGATGTCGATGACTCTCGAAATGTTGGTGGCATTCGCAACGGAACTACCACCGAATTTGAGGACTTGCATTTTAGTCTTCCTCTTCCTCCTGAGCAGCGTACTCGGCGAGGAGTTTGGTCTGGACCTCGGCGGGCACAGGCACATATTCCGCGAACTTCATGGTGAAGGTGGCGGAACCTCCGGTGAGCGAACTCAGGGTGGTGGAGTAGCGATACAGTTCTGCGAGCGGAACGCGGGCGTGGAGAACGGTGAAGTTGCCTTCCACATCCTGGTTCATGATCATGCCGCGACGGGTGTTAAGGTCGGACATGCAAGGGCCTACATAATCGCTGGGGGTGAAGATATCAACGTTGTAGATAGGCTCAAGGATCTTCGGACCAGCGTTGCGGAATGCCTCGCGGAATGCGTTGCGGCCTGCAATGATGAAGGCGATTTCCTTGGAGTCCACGGGGTGCATCTTACCGTCGTAGACATAGACGCGGATGTCGCGGGCGTAGGAACCGGTGAGGGGGCCTTCCA
This sequence comes from Bacteroidales bacterium, assembly GCA_017554135.1. Taxonomy (GTDB): domain Bacteria; phylum Bacteroidota; class Bacteroidia; order Bacteroidales; family UBA932; genus Cryptobacteroides. The sequence goes on from JAFZIX010000167.1 coordinate 6,557, forward strand.
CCATGCGCTCCTTGATACCCTTGAGGATAGCGGGCATGAAGCCGAGGTCGATGGCGCCGCCGACAACGCAGTTGTAGAACTCCAGTTTGCCACCCCATTCGAGTTCGGTGATATCCTGGGTCTTGATGTTCAACTGGGTGTCCTTGCCTGCGATCATGAACTTGGTGTTGACCTCACCCTCTGCAGGGCAGACGAGGAGATGAACCTCACCGAACTGGCCTGCGCCACCGGACTGCTTCTTGTGACGGTACTGTGCGGTTGCAACCTTGGTGATGGTCTCGCGATAAGGAACCTTCGGAGCATAGAGTTCGACATTGAGTTTGAACTCGTTGTTCAGGCGCCACTTCACGAAGTTGATGTGCTGCTCGCCCTGGCCGCTGAGAATGGTCTGGCGGAGTTCCTTGGAATATTCCACGATTGCGGTGGGATCCTGTGCGGCGATCTTGTTGAGAGCGTCTCCCATCTTGGCCTCGTCGTTCTTGTCGGCGGGCTTGATGGCGCAACGGTATTTGGGCTCGGGGAACTGGATGTGCTCGTAGGCCTCGCATCCGCTCTCAGCCAGGGTGACGTCGGTCTTGCCGGCCTTGAGTTTCATGACGCAGCCGATATCACCTGCGCGAAGCACGGGAACCTTCTCCTTCTTGGAGCCGGCCACCGCGTAGATGGCGGAAAGACGCTCACCGTTACCGCTTTCGGGGTTGGTAAGGTCTGCACCTTCCTTCAGCACACCGCTCATCACCTTGAAGTAAGAAACATCACCGAGGTGCTGCTCGACGCTGGTCTTGAAGATGAAGACGCTGACGGGGGCTGCTTCCTTGCAGACGACCTCCTTGCCGGACAGGGTCTTGTTGACGGTGCCTTCGGGGCTATGGGTGGCCTTGACGCAGAATTCCATGAGTTTCTTGACGCCGATATCCTTCTTTGCGGAGAGGCAGAAGACAGGCATGATTTCGCCCTTGGCGATACCAAGTTTGAGGCCCTTTGCAAACTCCTCATCGTTGAGGGTAAGTTCGTCGAGATACTTCATCATGAGTTCATCGTCGGCCTCTGCAGCCTTCTCCATGAGGGCCATGCGCATCTCCTCGGCCTCGTCGGCATACTGAGCGGGGATTTCAAGTTCTTCGCACTTGCCGTTTGCATCGAGGAAATGATAGTACTTCATATCCAGGACATCCACGAAACCCTCGAAGCCTGCGCCGGGGTTGACGGGGAACTGCACGAAAGCAGCCTTGCTGCCGAAAGCGGACTTGATGCTGTCGTGGGTCTGGTCCCAGTTTGCCTTTTCATGGTCGAGTTGGTTGACCGCGAGAAGGAGGGGAACATTGTATTTGCCTGCCTGGCGGGCAAAGATCTCTGTGCCGACCTCAACGCCCTGGGTGCCGTTCACGAGGAGGATACCGGTCTCGCAGACCTTGAATGCCTCGACTGCGCCGCCGATGAAATCGTCGGAGCCGGGAGCGTCGATGATGTTGAACTTGGTGTTCATGAATTCGGCGTAGAGAGCCGAAGCGAATACGGACTTCTGGTTTGCCTGCTCGAATTCGGTATTGTCGGAGACGGTGTTCTTGTCTTCCACGGTGCCGCGGCGGTCGATGACCTTGCCTTCATAGAGCATGGCTTCGGAGAGCGTGGTCTTGCCGGACTTGGAACTGCCCAGGAGAACCACGTTGCGAATGTCTTTGGTTGAGTAATCTTTCATTTTGGGTATAATGTTATTTAAAAATTTCGCGCGTATGTGTAATAGCCTGCAAAGTTAATAACTTTTGAAAGGATTGCAAAATTTCAGAGCCATTCATACCCATTTCTTTTTTAAGATATTCGTCAAAATCGGACGGAGCGACGTGCAGGGCCGCGCAGATGTCGGTGTAGGAGATGGTGGGATCCTCGTAAATGCGGTCTTCCAGCAGCATGCGGGAGAAGTTCGAATAAACAGCAGCAATTGTTCTCATAATCGTTCATTTTTGTTGAGGCAAACATACAATCAGTGTTCGGCATTTGCAACTTTTCCGTAGGTACGACCTGTAGGTAAAAACTAAAATTTAAGTTTGCGGGGGTATTTTGTATATCAACGCTATACTTTGTGCAATCTTAATGGATGGTACGGAGTTTTTCTGTAGGATACTTTTGTCTTGTTCATAATCTGCAGAAACATGAAAGACTCTTCATTCTTCAAGAAAATCCGCAAGGAAATGCATCTTTCGCAGGAAGAGATAGCCGGTCGTATGGGCGTGACCAGAGGAACCTACATCAACCTCGAAAGCAGTAAGACCCAGATAGTTACGGACAGCGTGCTGAAATTCTGCCAAGCCGCCGGCATATCCCTGCTGGAAGTAATCCAGGCTTGCTATCCGGAATACTGCAGCACGCTGCTCCGGGAAGACGCCCAGTACAAGGAAATGCTGCGGCAAACGGTGGATGAATATGAAGAGCGTCTGGCGGCAAAGAACGAAGAAATAAAACAGAAAGACGAACTTTACGCCCTGCTCCAGGAAACTGCCAAAACCCAGCGTAAACTCATAGAGTTTTACGAACATCCATCCGGCAAAAAAGATTAACTTTGTGGCTGATGCCACAGGAAATAAAATTGCTGCCTTTCCTCCAGGAAGGGAGGCTTGAGGCGGGTTGCGACGAAGCCGGCCGCGGGCCTCTTGCCGGGCCGGTTTATGCCGCCGCGGTCATCCTTCCCCCGGACTTCCGCCATCCCCTGCTGAACGATTCCAAACAGATGAGCGAGAAGGCTCGGAACGAACTGCGCGAAGTAATTGAGCGTGAGGCCATTGCGTGGAAGGTGGAGGCTGTGCAGGCCGAAGAAATCGACCGCATCAACATACTCTGGGCGGCCGTCACCGGCATGCAACGGGCAGTGCTGGGGCTGAAGGTAAAACCCGATTTCCTGCTGATCGACGGCAACAAATTCCGGCCCTTCGAGGGCTACGGGCGGGACCGTTATCGCACGGTAGTGCACGGGGACGCCACCTACGCCAGCATCGCCGCGGCATCCGTCCTCGCAAAAACCTGGCGGGACGAGCGTATGAGGGCGCTGGCGCAGCAGTACCCCGGCTATGGCTGGGAACGCAATATGGGCTATCCTACCCCCGAACACATAGAGGCCATCCGCCGCCTTGGCTACACCCCCGAACACCGCAAATCCTTCCACCCCGCAGCGCTCGAACCAAGCCTCTTTTAATATCGGCAATTCTTTATTATATTTGTAGGATTTATAGAAATCACGCAAATATGAAAAAGATATTCTTATCCCTTGCCTGCATTCTGGGCGCCCTTTCCGCCTGGGCAGACGAAGGCATGTGGCTCCTGCCCATGCTGCAGAAGTTCAACGAAGACGCAATGCGCAACATCGGCTGCCGCCTGACCGCCGAAGACATTTACAACATCAACCACGCTTCGCTCAAAGACGCGATAGTGCAGTTCGGTGGAGGTTGCACCGGCGAGGTTATCTCGCAGCAGGGCCTGGTTTCCACGAACCACCACTGTGGCTACAGCAGCATCCAGCACCTCTCCACCCCCGAAAAGAACTATCTGGAGGATGGTTTCTTTGCCAAGAGCCTGGACGAGGAAATCCCCGTTCCCGGCCTCAAAGTCACATTCATGAAATATATGAAGGACGTGACCGACAATCTGGCCAAGCTCGAAGGAGATGCATTCAAGGCCCAGTGCAAAGAGATCGAAGATGCCGCGGAGAAGGCAAATCCCGGGTGCACCGCGAAGGTTACCTCTTTCTACAACGACAACGTCTGGTATTTGATTGTTTATCAGGTCTATAAGGATATCCGTTTCGTGGGCGCCCCGCCCGCATCGATGGGCAAATTCGGCGGCGAGACCGACAACTGGATGTGGCCTCGTCACACTTGTGACTTCTCCCTCTTCCGCATCTATGCAGGTGCCGATAACGAACCCGCAGAGTATTCTAAAGACAACAAACCTTACACTCCGGTCAAGTCCCTCAAGATATCTCTCAAGGGCACCCAGGAAGGGGATTTCACCTTCATCATGGGTTACCCCGGGCGCACCCAGCGTTTCCAGACCGCAGCCGAGCTGCAGGACATGGTGGAGATCAACAACCTCCGCGTGGAAGCCCGCACCGTGCGCCAGAAGGTTATGTGGGATGAGATGATGGCAGACCCGGTGGTGCGTCTGCAGTATGCAAACAAGTTCGCTGGCAGCGCCAACGGCTGGAAGAAGTGGCAGGGCGAGGACCTGGCCTTCAAGAAACTGAACATCATCGGCCGCGAGACCGCCAAGGAAGAGGCCCTCACCAAGTGGATAAACAAGAAGAAATCCCGCCGCGAGGCCTGGGGTTCCGCCATCGGGAACATCGATAAATACATCCAGGACAAGAAAGAAGTATCCCGTAACCTTATCCTCCTCACCGAGACGATCGGGAATATCGAACTTCTATCGAAGGCCTCCGGTAGCCGTCGCTTCAGCGAAAAAGACTACAACAAGGAAGTTGACCGCAAGATTGCAAAGGCCGTCATGGCGTTCTACCTCGACAAAGTGCGCCCCGAAGACAAGATCCAGGTCAACGGCTGGGACCTTACCAAGGAGAATTCCGACCAATACATAGACTGGCTGTTCGAAGAAGGCAACACTGAAGGGCCCAAAGACCTGATGGAAGCCCTACGCAACACGGTGACCACTGCATTTAAAGACGATAGCGGGGTCGAGGAATATCAGAAGGCTACCAAGGACTTTGCCGCGGCACTGCTCGAATGGAACAAGGGCAAGGCCAGTTACCCGGACGCCAACTTCACCATGCGTCTGACCTATGGCACAGTGAAGCCCTATTCCCCCAAGGACGGCGTGAGCTACTGGTACTGGTGCACCGCCAACGGCATACTCGAGAAGGAGAATCCGGACGATTATGAGTTCCGCGTACCTGCCAAGGTGCACGACCTGATCGTGAACAAGGATTTCGGCCGCTGGGCGGATAAGGACGGACAACTGCACACCTGCTTCCTCTCCAACAACGA
>JAFZIX010000168.1 GCA_017554135.1 Bacteroidales bacterium
CACAGCGAGAACTCCTACCGCGGTCTGGTGCGGATGAACCCCGGCGCGCAGAACGCCCGCAACCATAGCCAGTGCGACAGCTTGCTGATCGGCAGCGAATGCGGCGCCCACACCTTCCCGGTGATCCGCAACGCCAACCCCACGGCCATCGTCGAACACGAAGCCACCACCTCCCGCATCAGCGAAGACCAACTCTTCTACTGCAACCAGCGCGGCATCAGCCCGGAAGATGCGGTCGGCCTCATCGTGGGCGGATACGCCCGCGAGGTCCTCAGCCGCCTCCCCATGGAATTCGCGGTCGAAGCCCAGAAACTGCTCTCCGTCAACCTGGAAGGGGCGATAGGATGATCCGCTTGATAATCTTTGATTTCGATGGGACGCTCGGGGATACCCGGGCGAATATCGTCATGACCATGCGGGATACGATGCGCGCCCTGGGGCTGGAGGAGCCTTCGGAGGATGCTATCGCGGCAACGATCGGGATTCCTCTGGCGGATGGTTTTGCGCAGCTCTATCCGGGCATGTCCCTGGAGGAAACCCAGCACTGCGCGGTGACCTATCGGCAGATCTTCGAAAAGAACCGCAAGTTGCTGGTTCCGGGGCTATTCCCGCATGTCAAGGAGACGCTGGCCCTGCTGCGGGCACAGGGCTACACCCTCACCGTGGCATCGTCCAGAATGTCATCCTCCCTCCGTGGCTTCCTGCACGACATGGGCATCGAAGAATACATCAGCTACGTGCTGGGCGTGGATAACGTGGAGAAGGCCAAGCCCGATCCCGAGCCGGTGCTGAAGACCCTGCGGGACCTTGGGATGCAGCCGGAGGAGACTATGGTCGTCGGAGATATGCCGGTAGATATCCTGATGGGACGCAGGGCGGGCGCGAAGACCTGCGCCGTCACATACGGAAATGCTTCTTTGAAAGACCTCGACATGGCGGAACCGGACTTCATTATTGGACAGTTCTCAGACTTGCCTGTAATCTTAACAAACAGTCCTGATGCGATGCAAGTCTTTAGCAATCCTTGGATTTAGTATAGTGTTATGAGAAAAGTATTATTGATAATAGCTTTGCTGATTAGCGCCATACAACCTATTAAGGCCCAGACCATGGCCGACGATGCTAAAGTATGGTATGAAGGTTGGAAATACGCCCTTTCCAAGGAAGGCAGACAAAACTGGAAACCCGAGTTTACTGCGCGTGCCTATGCGGGATTTGTGACGGAAGGGCCCGCCATTACCGGTGGTGTGCGGATAGACGACAAGCGTACCTTTGGCTTGATGGTTTGGAAAGGTAGTACCTGGATCGATGCGGCACCTGCCCGAGTCTACAGTATTTCTACAGGAATGTATATGCGCCGGTATTTCCATCTCGGAAAAAAGGATATAGTCGCTCTGTATAGCGACTTTGCCATTGGTGCTGGGTACGTCTACAGGATGAACGGTGGGTATATGACCAATGCCGAGACAGGCGAAACCGTCAAGACAACGGATTATAGCGAAGGTGACGTGCTTTTTTCCGCAACCTGGCAGCCGGGGATCCGCTTTCGTTTCTGGAGGAATCTGCAGCTATTTTTAGGACCGACAATATCTACAAATACAGTCGGGCTTCACCTGGGAATGGGTTTTTGATATGACTATTCGAGACGCACACCCACGGGATATCCCGGAAATAATGGCCGTTCTGGAGGCTGCCAAGGGGATAATGCGGGCATCGGGGAATATGAATCAGTGGGTGAACGGGTATCCGTCGCATGAGGTGATAGAGACGGATATCGCCCGTGGTCATGGCTTTGTGGTGGAAGACGCTGGCAGGCTGGTAGCGTATTTCGCATTCATTCCGTCTCCCGAACCCACATACGCGAAAATCTACAACGGCGCATGGCTGGAAGACACCCTGCCTTATCACGTGGTGCATCGCATCGGCAGCCTGCCGGATGCCCACGGCATATTCGCGTCAGTAATGGACTGGTGCTTCGCGCATGACCCCAACATCCGCATCGACACCCACCGCGACAATACCATTATGCGCCATTGCATAGAGAAATGCGGCTTCCGCTACTGCGGAATAATCTATCTGCTGGATGGCGCCGAACGCCTGGCATACCAGAAAAAATGCTAACTTTGCAGTCTATGGCAGAACAGAATCTACTCGAAATACGCGACCTGCATGCAGGCATTGAAGGAAAGGAAATCCTGCACGGCATCAACCTGACCATCAAGCCGGGCGAGGTGCATGCCGTGATGGGCCCGAACGGGGCGGGGAAGAGCACCCTCAGCGCTGTGCTGGCCGGGCGTCCGGACTACACCGTCACCGGTGGCAGCATCACTTTCGCTGGCCGTAACCTGCTGGAAATGAGCCCCGAAGAGCGCTCCTGGGCCGGCATGTTCCTATCCTTCCAATATCCCATCGAGATCCCCGGCGTCAGCATCACCAACTTCATGAAGGCGGCGGTGAACGCGCGGCGCAAGGCCAAAGGTGAACTGGAGATGCCCCCGGCTCAGTTCCTCAAGCTCCTCAAGGAGAAGATGGCGTTCGTGGGGATGAAGGGAGAATTCGCAAAGCGCGAGGTGAACGTGGGCTTCAGCGGTGGGGAGAAAAAGCGCAACGAGATATTCCAGATGGCGATGCTCGACCCTACCCTTAGCATCCTGGACGAGACCGACAGCGGCCTGGACGTGGATGCCTTGAAGATAGTTGCGGACGGGGTGAACGCCCTCCGCAGCCCGGAGAAATCCGCCATCATCATCACCCACTACAAGCACCTGCTGGAACTTATCACCCCCGACCGCGTGCATGTGCTCAAGGCCGGCCGCATCGTCGCCACCGGTGGGATGGAACTCGCCGAACGCATAGAAACCGAAGGATTCGACAGCATCAATGGATAGGATTTACCGCGTGGGGATAGATGAGGTGCCCAAGCGCCTGACCCTGGAGGAGAACGAGCATCTCCGCCTGACCTTCATCGTGATGCCAGGCGTCAGCGCGGATATCCCTTTCGAGATAAAAATACGCAAGGCGGGAGTGAACCTGGAGATATTCGGCCTCTACCTCTGCCCTCACAGCGAAAGGGTGAAGTTCGATGTCACCGTCCGCCATCTGGTGGGGGGCGCATCTTCGCACCAGTTATTCCGGGGGATAGTGGGCGGCACCGCCCGTGCGGAGTTCGACGGGCTGGTGTATGTTGCGCCGGATGCCCAGCAGACCAAGGCCCTGCAGGAGAACCATTCCATCCTTCTGAATGACGGGGCCGTGGTGGAAACGCATCCGCAGTTGGAGATTTATGCGGATGACGTGCAGTGCTCGCACGGAGCCACCACCGGCTATCTGAATCCGGATGAACTGTTCTACCTGCGCAGCCGCGGCATCCCCGAAGTTGAGGCCCGCCGCCTGCAGATGATATCCTTCATCGCCCCCGTTATCGCCCATCTTCCGGAGGAGATGCGGGAGCAGATAATCTCCCGTCTATGACCGTCTTCCCCAATGTCAAACTGAATCTGGGGCTGCGGGTGCTGGGCAAGCGCCCGGACGGTTTCCATGAACTGGAGAGTCTTTTCATCCCCTACGACGGCTTCCGGGACGAACTGACGATAGTGCCCGCGCCGGAGTTCAGCATCGAGATCGACGGCCCATGCTACCGCGGATGGGATCCTTCGGAGGATCTGACCGCGCGTGCCTGGCGGCTGATGAGGGATGAGTTCGGGATCGACCCGGTGCGGATTTGCCTGACGAAGAATTCCCCCGTCGGTGCCGGCCTGGGTGGCGGTTCCTCCGATGGCGCCTTCGCCCTCCGCGCGCTGAATGACATCTTTTCCCTTGGGCTATCCGACTCTACCCTGGCAGACCTTGCCGCCCGCCTCGGCTCCGACTGCCCCTTCTTCATCTACAACCGCCCGATGTTCGTCACCGGCCGCGGCGATGTGCTGGAACCGTTCGATATCGACCTTTCGCCTTTTCGCATCGAAGTCGCTGTCCCCGCCGGCGTCTCTGTTAGTACGAAGGAGGCGTATGCCGGGCTGGACGCCCCCACTGTCATTCCGAACGCAGTGAAGGAATCTATTAAGGCATCCCTCTCCCTTCCGCCCGAGCAATGGCGCGGGCGGCTGGTCAACGACTTCGAACGCAGCGTCTTCCCGGCGCACCCCGAAATCGCCGCCCTCAAAGAAGAATTCTACCGCCGCGGCGCCATCTACGCTTCAATGTCCGGCTCCGGCTCGGCAGTTTTTGCTTTATTCCCCGCTAATTCCTAAATTAGCGACATGAAACCTGGCCTGAAAGTTCTGCTCTCCGCAGCGCTGCTGTTCGCGTCCCTCATCTGCGGGGCGCAAACTACCAAGGTGCGTGGTCGGGTGACGGACGAATCCGGGGAGGGCATCCCCTTCGCAGGAGTCTATTTCAAAGGCACTACCGTCGGCATCACGGCGGATATGGATGGCTACTACAACCTCGAAACCAAGGACCTCAGCCGCTATGTGCTGGTGGCGCAGCTGCTGGGATACGACCCCATGGAGGTGTTCGTGCAGCCCGGCAAATTCAACGAGGTGGACTTCACCCTGCACCTGACGGATAATCGTTTAAGCGGCGCCAAGGTGCGGGCAGACAACAAGAAGGCCCGCGAACTGCTGGCCAATATCCAGGCACACCGTGCCACCAACGACCCCGACAATCATCCGGAGTACGTCTGCGAAATCTACAACAAGATGGAGATGGACTTGACGCATCCGGCGGAGCAATTGGACGGCAAGCGCTTCAGGCAGGAATTCGGCTTCGTTTTCGACTACATAGACACTTCCGCGGTATCCGGCGTGCCATATCTGCCGGTGATGATTTCCGAGACCGTGTCCGAACGCAGGCATAGCAGTGCGCCGCTGAAAGACGCGGAAACTGTGCTTGCCAACCGCATCTCCGGCCTGAACCCGGAAGGCAACAATATGCTCAGCCAGTTCACCGGTTCGCTGCACCTGCGGATCAACTTCTACCGGCCGTTCATCAACGCCTTCGACGTGCAGTTCCCGTCCCCGATCCAGGAGAACGGGCTGCTCTACTACAACTACTGTATTATTGATACTCTGAAAGTTGACGGGCGTCCGACGCTGCTTGTGCGCTACCATCCCAAGTCGCTGGTGTCCACTCCGGCATTCGACGGCGAGATGCGTATCGACTGCGAAGATTTCGCGCTGCGCAGCATCCATGCCAACATGAAAAACACCACCAACGTCAACTGGCTGAGGGACCTGGTGTTCGATTCGGAGTATGAGCGTCAGGCGGATTCCACATGGTTCTACAAGAGCGACCGTCTCTACGTGGATCTTTCGCTTTCGCTGCGGGACTCTTCCAAGATGCTCTCGTTCATCGGCCGGAAGGATATGAACTATTCCAAGGTTCGTTTCGAACTTGGGTCGAAGATCCGCTCCGGCGATGCACTGGTGAATGTGGGGGAGGATGCCACCAGGAAGGACGAAAGCTACTGGGCAGGCGCCCGTCCGGAGCCGCTTTCCGAGAAGGAGCAGGCCATCTACGATATGGTGGAGAAGGTGCAGACAGTGCCGATGTACAAGACTCTGTATGAAATTGTCTATACGGCCATCAACGGCTACTACGAAGTGGGAAAGATTGGCTTCGGGCCTTATTTCAAACTGCTGAGTTTCAACGCCTTGGAGGGATTCCGGCCGCAGTTCGGCATGCGCACTTCCAAAGCCTTCAGCCTCACCGACCGCTTCACGGTTTACGGGGCATACGGCACAAGGGACAAGACGCTCAAGGGCGGTGCCACCTGGGAACATTTGTTCGACCGCATCCCCGAACGCAAACTTACCCTTTCTGCCAAGTACGACGTCTATCAGATGGGCAGCGCCGCCGAAAACTCCATCGGGGAGGGGAATATCCTCGCCACTATATTCGGCGGGAGCTACAATAACAAGCTCTGCATGATGTCTTCCTTTGCGGGCAAGTACGAGCACGAATTTTCAATGCGGGTGAATGGAACGATAGGCTTCGACTTCAAGCGTTACTACCCCAACGAGGCGCCCTGGCTGCGGGAGATGAAGCAGGTGCAGATGTATGCGCCGGATTCCAGCAAGATCCACAGTGTGGCTGCCAACGAAATGTATGTGGCCTTGCGTTTTTCGAAGGATGAGACGGTGAACCGCGGGCTGTTCAAGAAGAATTACGTCTATTCCGAATATCCGTCGGTGACTATTTCGCTGGCGGGGTCGGTGTCCGGGTTGAGGCCGGGGGATTATAGTTATCTGCGGCCGGAATTCACGCTGCGCTGGAGCCCGCGGGTGCCTCCGTTCGGCACTTCCAAGATTTATATCAATGCCGGCAAGATTTACGGTAAAGTGCCCTATCCAATGTTGCACATGCATGAGGGCAACAGCACCTATCTGCTGAACCGTTTTTCGTTCGCGTGCATGGAGTTCATGGAGTTCGCGTCCGACCAGTGGCTGACAGTGTTCTGGAACCACTGCTTCAATGGATTCTTCTTCGGTAAACTGCCTGTAATAAGGAAGTTAGGCTGGCGAGAAGAGGTGTCTGTGCGGGCTGCCTGGGGTTCGCTTTCCCCGCAGAACAACGGCAATCTGGCCAAGGTGAATGCTGCCGATATGCAGGCTCCGATGCTCTTCCCGAACGGCACTTCATCTCTGGGGAAGCAGCCTTATGTGGAGTTCGGCGCGGGCATTTCCAACATCCTAAAATTCATCCGCGTGGATTGCTACTGGCGCGCCTCCTACCGGGATCAGCGCATCGTGGTGGTTGAAGATCCTTCTGTGAAGCCGGTCAAGCCTGTCATCGATCCCGAAACCGGCCTGGTCATCGAAGACCCCACCTTCAAGCAGAAGGTCCTGAGCCGTCTCCGCACCCCGAACTTCGCCGTCAAGATTGGCGCGGAGTTCAAGTTCTAATGATAAAAACCGAGGGGATAGGAATAGAGCCGCCGCAAAGCGGCGCCTTCACTCTGACAAGTCTCTCAACCTCCATCCTAATGGAGTAGAGAACAAGTTTTTGCCTTGTCTTTCTTTTCATATGAATTATACTGGTAACTTGTAAAGACAACGGGCGCCCTTGATTCAGCACCTCCCCCCGGTTAAGGGATTTGAAGAGAGAAATAAAACAGACATCCGCCAAAGTAGATGTCTGTTTTTTTGTTACCAGTTGTCAATTCATATGACAATGCAAAGGTAGGAATAATAATTAATTATCCAAATATATCAGAAAAAAAGAGACAGGCTCTAACGAACCTGTCTAAACATGTATATTGTTCCCAAAAAATTTTTACCTTAGCGGATGAGAATAATAAATCACACTACAATGAAACTATCAAGGTTTATCCTTTGCATCGTGGCTCTTGGTGCCATTGCAATGACCGGATGTAAGAAAGAAGATTCTACACCGGTTGCCGGAGACAACGAAATCATCATCGACGGCACCATTTATCCTCTACATAGTTTTATCCAGACTGAGGGCGGATTTCCTAAATATATGGATTGCTATAAGCCCGGGACCACTGGCGCAGACTGGGATTATCGCTTCTATGGTGATGTGAGCACCACAAATCTGTCAGCCAGCCTTTCCATTGCACCCAATGCTCTTTATATGTTCAGTTTCGAGCATAGGAATGAAATAACCAAGTCTTTCATGCAGGGCTATAACCCCGATGGCTGGAGCCAGGCAAATTACATTGGCGAGAAGGAATATTCCGGACAAGCGATCTTCAAGAGTGGGACCATTTCCATCAAACTCGATAATGTTGCCTTGACATACAAGGTCGACGGAGAGTTGAAGGATGGCCGCAAGGTCAGCGCCAAGGTATTTGTCCCCGTCAAAGATTTCACGCCAGTTCCCTGGGAAAACCAATAATGAATATGAAAAAACTTATCAGTCTGGCAGCCATCGCGCTCGCCGTTTGCATCGCCTTCGTTTCCTGCACAAAGGAAGAAACGGGCGGCACCGTAACCGTTAACGGAGATACTTTCACCAATGTAACCGCTACAGTCCAGGAAGGCCGCGGCCTTTGGTTCCAGTTTGTTCTGGACAAAGACAAAAACACTAATGCATCAGCCCAGGTTGATGCCCAACTCGCCCTTGAGAGAACCTTGAAGATAGGAGACATAGAATCGGGCGATGGCGGATATGGCGACTGGGTTTGCCTTGCTGTCGAATACGGCAATGGTAAGGTATATACAGCCGAACCCGCTTCCGGCACCCAGACCATCAAGAAAGTCAAGAATGCCTATACTGTCAAGGTCGACGGCAA
>JAFZIX010000169.1 GCA_017554135.1 Bacteroidales bacterium
AATAAATACTTACCTTTGCTAGTGTTGTAGCGTTGTTACGAAAAATGCTGCATCATTGTTACCGAAAATGATGTACCGCTGTTACGAAAAACGCTGCACTCTATCTTACCGAAAATGCTGCATTCGCAGTTACCGTTAACAGCCTCATCACCTGGAAGCACTTTGAGGACATCCACACCATCGCCCCTGCCGACAAGCGGGCGAAGATAGTCTATTATCCCTGCAATGAGGACAACTTCCCCACTGACGACGAGCAGGACCGCTGTCTTATTCGTATCCCTTCCGAAAACGGCTGGCAATACTGGCTCAAGCGGTTTTGCCCCTACCCCTGGTTAAATTTGGCGAAAACCGGAGCCGAATACGCCATCTTACTGGCGTTGCCGAAATACTAGATAAACTTATAGAAGACAATATCTGAGTACACTAATCATGGAAATCAAAGCACACGACACATTTTGGCAGCGGCGGAAACTCTGGGGTCATGGCCTGCAGCCAACTTCGTCCCCATCCCCCGTGAGTTTATGAAGGACAATCACTATACAGACGATGAGCCGTGGGTTCTTAACAACAAATCATCTTAGACACCATCATCCCTGCCAGCACGGCAATAATAATACTCAGCAGCGTTCCGGCCAGTACATATTCAGTCTTGGCAGTATCCTTCTCACTGAACCGGATAATCGACTTGGCGGCAATCAACAGACCCAGCGCATCATAGCGCCCCAAACACACAAAGATCAATATTAACCACCTTTCTATCGTCCCAATCAACGCACCGGCATTAAATCCGCTCTCTTTCTCCTCCGGCATATTCACACTATAGTGCTTTAGCATCAGCTTAATAAAGATGTTCGCCGGTTTCCAGCAAACAAGCAAAGCGACAGCAGCCGCCACATACCACAACTCAATGCCAAATGGCAAACTCCAATCGTGGCAGTTGGTCCATACATAAGCCACTCTTGCAATCACCAGCAGATGCAGCACCTGATCCAACGCAAACCACGTCACCTTATCCTCCCGATACGACTTCCATATATCGATGGCAAGATGCGACAAACCAATAATCAGCGCACCCCACCAGAATCGCAAATCCCAGGACACCAGCCATGCCAGTGCAAACACAATCAACGCGTGAAGATACTGGTGTAAGCTCCGCCAATGCTTCTCCGCCTTACTCTTACAGGAGGCGGAAGTCTGGAATACGAAATCGGCCACAAGGTGGGCCAGCAAAAGACAAAGGAACAACTCTAACCACATAAGCATTCATAATCCATTTCTTCAAAATCACGGATGGCCGTGCGAAGCAAACCCCACTGCGCCTGTGAAGACCGCATATTCACGGAGGACTGATAAATACCCAGGCGTTCACTGATCTCGGTCTCCTTGTATCCACGCAACTTATAAAACACCACCTCCGCCTGTTTGGCCGAATAGGAATCCACCAGGTTGCCCAGCAGCGCAACATACGAGTCCATCATGTCGTTCACGGCACGCGGAGCCGCGGCCATCTCAAGCACTGTAAAGATACTGCTTTTCCGGCTGATTTCATCGAGATTTCTGCCTGAAATATAGATGGCTTCCCCATTAATGATGTCGTCTTTCTTATCGGCATAATCCAACGATCCGATGCCGATAGAAAAGCGGATTCCGTGCCGCAGCAAGAGTTCGTGGCAATCCAAGCAAGCCGCCTGGACCTTAACAAATAGCTTAATCAAGATAGCTATCCGAAGTGCCAGCCGATACTCCGGCACAACGCACTCTACGCTGTCACCCCGGACAATTCTGGCCCAGAAAGCCGGATACTCCTCTTCAAATTGGTCCAGAAGGCCCCGAAGTTTATCCCTCAGCGCCATCAGGTCCCTCGTTTTCAACGAAGTCGAACGGACAATATCTGCCGAAATGGTAGCAATCATAGCATTATTTCTTTCCCGGCAAATATATCTATTTTTTATTAGATAATCAAGAAATATCTACTTTTTTATAGATATTATGCAATTATCAGTTTTGTGGCCGCGGCGGGATTCGAACGTACGTTTTCGACAATTGTGTCCCTTAATATCCATAGGGACTATATAAGACAGAACAGATTTCATTTACGTCAGTGTTTGAATAGGGTCATTATCAAACAATCTGAACGCACACCGTACATCCAAACACATAAAATGCTGACCGATAACGGGGTTAGACATCTGTTGCGTGTGGCCGAAAACTTGCACATACCCTAGGACTTCTTCCTGGGTATCGTCAATATCATCAACGTCGTTCCATACCGGACTTCCATAGGGACGATTCCCCCATCTGCTATATGGGACGTCTCCCATCATCTGAAGAAGCAAGGGACGCTTATCAATATCCAGCCACATTGAATTCAGACACTCCGCGAGGTCTGCCGAATCTGGATTACCTAGTTCCTCCCGATGCGCCTGAAGCCATGCCGCTCTTACCCCAGCGTGCGTGAATAGGTAATTCTTACCGCCTATCGTCGCTGACTCGGCAATGCGGAACAGATCGGCATTATCGGTGATATCCTTGATGATCTGCTCGCGCCTCTTATAATCCAATCGTCCCCCTTCCATATCGGGATTTAGGTAATGCAGATCATGATTCCCCAACAGCAGTGTAATATCTTCTGGACACGCCTTCTTCAGGTCTATAATCTCATTGAATACCTGATACGCATCCGCGGGCGTAATCCCCTCATATGCATACGGATCCATATAATCGCCAAGGAAAAGGATGGGCTCCGTCCCCAAATATTCATTAACAGCCTTACGCCAAAAAGTGCGTCCGTGGACATCGGGTATTACAATCATAATCGTTCCAGTTTTTCGACAAAGATACCCCACCTTTATGCCCCCTGCAAATCTTTGCAAGGTTTGCAAAGATTTGCTTTTCTCGTTTCTTTTTCCCTAACACTTATCTTTTTCATTTCCAAATTCTTGCAAACCTTGCAAAGATTTGTCAACGCCATTGTTCAGGGCGATATTTGCAGAAAAATGAGATTACCATGGGCCAACGAACCAACCTCCTCCTGCAAATAGAAGGGCGCAGCGGTGCCCGCCTCAACCGTGTGTACCACCTCCAGTGGGGCTATCGCAAGAAACTGCCGATGGCCTTCCTCCGCCTCCTCTCCGGCCGGTATTTTAGACCGGACGGGACGGATATCTTCGCGTTCTTCCCCAACGTCCTCAAACTAGACGGCCTCGACCTCATCGACTGCCGTGACTGGAGCAAATATGACTTCAACAAACTGGAGGACTGCCAGGAGGCACTCGGCCACTGCGACAATAACAACGGAGCGATGGTCGTCATCGTCAAAGAGCACAAGAACGAATACACCTACCCCAACATCAACGTCGGATTCCTGCTCGGTCCGGAGAGCCTGGAAGAAACTGATTCGGCATACAGCCATTGGGTCACCACGGAAGAGTTTATGCGGCATCAGCCTCAATACGACGAGAAGTATGACGACATATTCGCCCACGCGTTTGATGCGCTTACCACTCTTTCCGGGACAATACACTTTGGTCAATATAGAATCCTGCCGCCAATCGTTAGAAGCCTTACTGCAATATCTTTGCAGTAATTCCCCGGGATTGCGGTGACGCAGTTCTGCTGCCACGAACCAGGCTAGATGCAGCAATCTCCGGGATTTCTTTTATAATATGGGGGCCGATGCCGAAGCATCAGCCCTTAGTTATAATCAATCATTCAACGTATCCGCTGCATCGGCACAGGCATCCAGATCCAGGAGCTCCGGGTCGAAACAGTCATCGTAATCGCCTGAGTACCACTCCAGACGCTCCCGCTCGTCCTTGGTCAGACGCTTCCCTGCCATCTTTTTCCGGACAATTCCGCATAGCTCATCATATCCCCACAACCCGCCACAGTCTTCCGGAGGGCACGCCCGCTTGCCACTGACAAAACGAATCTTCCGGGGCTCGCCATCGGCATATTCGGCAATAGACGACAACCGCACTTCGTGCTCCCAGCCGTCGCCGAAATCATAATCGAAGGTAAAACTCCTCCCCTTCTCCTCAAGGATCTGGCCAATGGAAAACTCCTCCTGGTTGAAATGGCGGATGCGCACATCGGAGAAATCCTCCATATCTCCATCCCGCTGATAATAAGGCTCATAATACGTATCGAGTCCCTTTCGGAACTGGTTCATATGGTATCCGCTCCAGCCCATCACGGCCATAATCAGCTCCGACAGATGCCGGAGGGATATGTTCGAAGGCACCTCAACCTTGCGCCAGATGGCCGGACTGATATTCTTCAACGTGATGCGAAGTGTATATTTCAGCACTTGGTCAGAGGGAAGATAGTGCGGATAATCATCCTTGGTAAACGCTTTTTCCCCGCCAGCAGCAGCCATCCCCACCTCGCCAAGCATCTTTTTCTTCAACGTCTCGAGGAAGCCTTGTGCTTCCGCCTCCCCCTGGCCGGTAAGGCGCATCAGTTCCTTAATGAGATCTTGTTCCGGATTTGACATATCGTATTGGATTAAACGTTATAAAGATAGTGCTTTTCTTCAAAACATCAAAATGAGCCTAAAGTTAAAAGCCGGCTTGACCATCTTATTCCGGACAGACCACCTCATGCTCCCTGCCGTCGCAAAAACATAATCAATGAAATAACTCTTGCCAATACCATCAATTCCGGTTATCTTTGTATGACATGACCACCGAAAAGCATCCATTCGAGCCGTTCCTGCCGGAAGGCGCGCGCATCCTGTTTCTGGGCAGTTTCCCGCCCCAGGCGCACCGCTGGTGCATGCCTTTCTACTACCCCAACTGGATCAACGATTTCTGGAGGATCCTGGGGCTAATCCACTTCGGGAACAAGGAGCATTTTTGTGTGCCGGACGAGAAGCGGTTTGATGAGGCTGCGATTCGAGCGTTCTGCACCCGCGAGGGCCTGGCGTTCTACGACACCGCCTGCGAAGTACGTCGATTGAAGGGCAACGCCTCCGATGCTTTTCTGGAGGTGATTACCCCCACCGACATTCCAGCCCTGCTGGCTCGGATTCCTCTCTGCCACACGCTGGTCACCACCGGCGAAAAGGCCTCCCAGATTGTCGCCCAAACCTTCGGCTGCCCTGTTCCACCGGTGGGCGGCTTTATCCCTCATTCCGGGCTCGACCCGGAATCCCCTCCCCTCCGCTTCTACCGCATGCCATCAACCTCCCGCGCCTATCCCCTCCCGCTGGAGAAAAAGGCCGAAGCCTACCGCAAACTCTTCAAATAACACCCATATGCTCAAAATCGGAGACCCCATGCCCCACTTCGAAGTGGCGGACCAGGACGGCCAAATCGTTCGTTCAGAGGACTTTATCGGCCGCGGCCGCAAGACCATCATCTACTTCTACCCCAAGGACAACACCTCCGGCTGCACCGCCGAAGCCTGCTCCTTCCGGGACAACTACGCCAAGCTGACCGCCGCCGGCTACAACGTTGTGGGCGTGAGCAAGGATGGCGCCAAGTCCCACTCCGGCTTCCGCGCCAAATACGAACTCCCCTTCCGGTTATTATCCGATCCATCAACGGAAATGCTCCAAGCCTTCGGTGCTTGGGGCGAGAAGAAAATGTACGGTAAGACGGTGCTGGGCACCCTCCGCCGCACCTTCATCTTCTCAGAGGATGGCGTTTTGGAGCGCATTATCGAGAAAGTGGACACCAAAAACGCCGCCGGGCAGGTACTCCTCATTTCAACTCCTTAAAATACTCAAACAAAAACAGCGGGAAGCCATTCAGCACGGCAATCTTCTCCCCGTGGCACAGGTACTTGCAGCACTGCGCTTCAAAGATCCGCGGTTGCGACACTGCGTCCTTATCCACAGGCGGAGCAGCAACGCCAGTGCACATATAGTTCGCCTTTACCGTATGCTGCTGCACCAGC
>JAFZIX010000170.1 GCA_017554135.1 Bacteroidales bacterium
AGAGTCCTTGCCGTTCTTGGTGCTGATCACTATAGCACCGTTAGCGGCCTGCGAGCCATAAAGGGCAGTCGCAGCCGGGCCTTTCAGAACGGTTACAGATGCAATATCTTCAGGGTTGATATCTCCAATTGCATTACCGTAGTCGATAGGAGCATCGGTGTCGCCATAGCCGGTTCCGGACGATGCAGCCGTCATTCCGCTATAGACGGGCACGCCGTCTATCACAAAGAGCACCTCGTTTTTATCGTGGTTCAGAGAGCCCTCGCCACGGAGTGTGGCACGCACGGAACCGCCGGGCCCTGTGGAAGCATTCTCGAAAGTCAGACCGGCCACCTTGCCGTCCAGGCCATTCAGCCAGTTGTTGCTGACGGTGGTATTGAGTTTGTCTGAATTCACCTTCGATACGGCATAACCGACACTTTTTTCACTTCTGGTGATACCGAGAGCAGTCACCACAACGCTTTCGAGTTCGAGGGTTTCCTCTTCCATGCTGATTACAACGTTGCCTGTTTCCGGCGAGACGAGCACCTCCTGGGATTCATAGCCCAGAATCTGGAACAGGAGAACCTGGCCATTGGCGGCTTTTATCGAGAAACGGCCATTGGTATCGGAAAGAGTTCCGACCGATGTTCCTTTGATGGAAATAGTGGCAGCCATCAAAGGTTTGCCGGTCTTCGCATCCAGCACCTGCCCCCGGATATCCCTTTTAGCAGCGCCGGTGAGGGGCTGTACCTGACCCCCGTTTGGTTTAGGTTTCGGTTTGCCTGCACCGTAAATCAGAATAAAACTGCCCTGAAAGGACACTTGGACATCCTTCCCCAGAATACTTGCCAACACCTTGGATACCTGTTCGTCGGAAAAACTGCCGCTCACCTTTTTGTCGAGATCGATGGATTTTGCCTCAAACATGCACGACAACCCGGTTTGAACCTCTATTTCATGCAGTGCGGCGCTCATCGGCGTGTCGATGAAATCACAAGTTACATTCTGGTTTTGTGCTCCTGCCGCAAAGCCGGCGAACAAAGCAAGGAGCACCGGAATGATTCTGATAATTAGGAATCTACGCATTAATGTGGTTATTGTTTACAAAGTAAAACGATTAAATATAGTCATTTTTTACCTCATTACATGACTATTTTTCATATTTTTGTGCCATTAACAGCAAAATGGGGACCCTTGACTATAACGGATTGACAACCACCTTTCACCGGTACTACCGCCGGCTTGTGGCATTTGCGTGCAAGTATGTCGATTCCCCGGATGAGGCAGAGGACATTGTACAAGACTGCATGGCAAGACTCTGGGAGCAGCGTAGCAAATATTCAGACGTCTCCACCGGAGGCTTGTTGTACACCATGGTGCGCAACTCCTGTCTTGACTACCTCAAACATCGCTATGTGGCATTACGCTTCGAAAGTGAACTTCTGTATGAAAAAAACGCCGGCTCCGATTCAGTATGGGATCTGGACTTCTTTGGAGATGCGGGCACGGAAGGTCTACGTGGTGAGTTGGAAAGGATTGTTATGAAAGAAGTCGAACGGCTGCCAGAAAGATGCAGGGACGTATTCCGCCTGAGCCGTTTCGGAGGCCTCAGCAACAGGGAGATAGCAAAAAAACTTGAGATTTCAGACGCAGCCGTCCACAAGCATCTTAAGAAAGCGATGGAAAGGCTCTCGGCTGCGCTTAAGGAATAATTACCAATGGGCAGGTTAAAAAGTTATATGGCAAATCGTTTTATTTTTGCATATGGACAAGAAGAGTGAACTAAAAAGACTCGCAGGCATGTACTTCGATGGGAAGGCCGGAGATGCTGAACATAATCAGCTTTCCGACATTCTTCAGCACGATGCACGAAGCCGCGAGCAGTTCCGCCGTATGGAGTTGGAATGGCAAGCCAATCATTTGCCGGACGGCCGCGACGAGCGTGCCTTTTCCAACATTCTCGTCCGTCTTGACAACCAGAAGAAAGAGAGGAAACAGGCTGGGCACAAACTCCGGCTCTTGAGGATTTTGTCCATAACCTCATCCATCGCCGCAGTTTTGCTGGCGGGATTCTACTTCTCGAGAATAATCCGTACCGACACATCCACCATCACCATCACGGCTAACGCAGGTCAGGGCAGCGATATCACAATGCCGGACGGCACGAGGGTTCACCTGCGGGCGCATAGCCGTCTCACTTATCCATCCGTATTTTCCGCCTCGGACCGCCGGGCAACCCTTACCGGCAATGCCTATTTCGATGTAACGCACGATCCGGACCATCCGTTCACGCTATCCCTTCAGAACTGTGCCATTAAAGTTCGCGGCACCCGTTTCGATGTCAGCGCACCTGAGGGCGGATCCTTCATAAAAGCCACCCTTATCAGCGGCAGCATAGATTTTTCCACACCCTCACAAACCCTGCACGTAACACCGGGAGAGACCATCAGTTATCGCCCGGGCGATGACCAGGTGACCCGCCGCAACATTGACGCAGAATCATATACGGCTCTTATGGACGGGAAAGTGGAGTATCACAATGTAACCATATCAGAACTGTCCGTATATCTCGAGCAGTTGTACGGTATCCCTATACACCTGGACGACAAACTCTCTGCCAACACCACCGGGTATTCCCTCCGCCTCTATAACCGCGAAAGTTTCGATGAGGTAATATCCGCCCTGAAAGTGATGCTGCCCATGGGAGTAAGGTATGAGGGAGATAATGTTTGGTTAACCGCTAAATAACAATAAAATGAAATTCTTTCGACTGTTAATCGTTTCCCTGACAATGATAATATGCCTGCCGGTTTTCGCGCAGGAGCCTTCCATCCAGGGGGAAAAAGCAAAGTATAATGATATGAACGCCCGCAGGCGTTCGTTGTTCGAATTGCTGGAAATCAAACCGGGAGCCATAGTTTTGCTCGGGGACAACATGATAGATGGATGCGAATGGGCGGAACTCTTTGATAATCCGCACATTATAAACAGGGGCATCCACGGCGACAGGGTCGAATGGATGTTCGACCGTCTCGGTGCCATCTGCCAGGCCCAGCCAGCAAAAGTATTTATCATGGCCGGCTTTCAGGACCTTCTGCACAAGACAAAAAGCAAAGACTGCGTGCTGATGATTGCAAAACTTGCAAAAACGATTGAAAAGGAGTGCCCCAATACGAAAATCTACATAATGAGCATCCTTCCGATGAACCTCAATGTACCTGCACAGGAGTCCAGGAAGGAATCCACCATCAACCTCCGCGTGGATAACTGCAACAAGTGGCTGACCAATTGGTGTGCCGGTCAGTATATCACATTTATCGATGTCGCTTCCGCGATGAAAGATGCAGAAGGCATGCTGGACGCCCGCTATACCGCTGACGGCATCAACCTCAACGGCTTGGGTTACATGGTCTGGAAGTCAGTTCTGGATCCTTTTATCGCTGAATAGCGAGTCCAAGAGAAATCCTGTTCCTTTCAAGGTCCACTCCCAGCACCCGGACGCGGATGTGCTGATGGAGTTTCAGGACCTTTGACGGGTCTGTCCCGCGCGGGCCCAGTTGGGACACATGCAGCAGGCCGTTTTCGTGCAGGCCTATATCTACAAAAGCGCCGAAAGCAGTGATGTTGGTCACGATACCAGGCAGTTCCATCCCTGCCTTCAAATCCCCGATTTCATGGATATCATCCGCAAATGCAAAGTCGGAGGCCGCTTCGCGGGGATCCAGCCCGGGCTTGGCCAGTTCCTTCAGTATGTCATTCACTGTAGGCAGACCGACCGAACCGCTCACATAACGCTCGGCGATAATCTTCGAACACAGTTCAGCATTCCCCACCAGTTCCTTCACGCTCACACCCAGGTCCGCAGCCATCTTATCCACAACGAAATATGACTCCGGATGCACCGCGGAATCGTCCAGCGGGTTCTCCGCGCCCTTCACTCTCAGGAAACCAGCGCACTGTTCGAAGGCCTTGGCACCCAGGCGCGGCACCTTCTTCAGTTCCGAACGCGACGAGAATCCCCCGTTCCCGGCCCTCCAGGCGACGATGTTTGCTGCCAGTTGCGGCCCTATTCCGGCCACATACCTGAGCAGATACGGGCTGGCTGTATTCAGGTTCACACCCACCGCATTCACACAGGCTTCCACCGTATTATCCAGTTTCTCCTTCAGCAGCGCCTGATCCACATCGTGCTGGTACTGCCCTATCCCCAGATTCTTGGGGTCGATCTTCACAAGTTCCGCCAGCGGATCCATCAGCCTGCGGCCGATAGAAACAGCCCCGCGAACTGTCACATCCTCATCCGGAAATTCCTCGCGGCCTACCTCCGAAGCAGAATAAATGGAGGCACCGTCTTCGCTGACCGTCCAAACCTTGCAGCCCTCGGGCAGCATCACTTTCTTGAAGAAGTCGTTTGTCTCGCGGCTGGCAGTGCCGTTGCCTATTGCGACCGCTTCGATGCGGTACTTCTCCAGCATGTCCTGCACCGCCATCAGAGCCTTAACCTTCTCATTCTGAGGAGGATGCGGGAAGATGATGGTATGATACAGCAGCCCGCCGCGTTCGTCGAGGCAGGCAATCTTGCAGCCGTTGCGGAAGCCGGGATCCACCGCCATCGTGCGCTTCTGCCCCACCGGAGCGCCCAGCAACAGCTGGCGCAGGTTGTCCCCGAACACGCGTATGCTCTCGATATCCGCCTTCTCCTTGGCCTCCCGAAGAACTTCCGAACTGATGGAAGGCTCCAGCAGACGCTTGAAACTGTCGTCCACCGCCTCCCGGATCTGCTCTCCAAGTTCCCCGGAGGGATAGCCCTGGGACTGACAGAAATCATAATAAATCTTTTTGCCGCAGCGCTCCGGATCGGAATCCACCGATACGCTCAGGAACCCTTCGTTCTCTGCCCGCAGTATAGCCAGAAGGCTGTGGGAAGGCACTTTATCCAAAGGATAGGACCAGTTGAAATAACTGCGGTACTTATCCGCCTCGGGCCCCTCGGCTTTTTTGGTAACTTTGGACACAACGCGGCGCGCGCGGAATATCTGGCGCAGGTTTTCGCGTATCACGGCTGTCTCGCTCAAACGCTCTGCGATGATATCGCGGGCGCCGGCAAGAGCGGCATCCGCATCCTCCACCTTGCCCGGCTTCACATAACGTGCGGCTTCGGTGCGCGGGCTACGGGCCTTAAGCGTCCACATGGCATTCGCCAGCGGCTCCAGGCCCAATTCCTTGGCAACGGTAGCGCGGGTGCGGCGCTTCGGACGGTAAGGCAGATACAGATCCTCCAATTCCGAAGAAATCACGCAGTTCTCTATCTTCCCACGCAGTTCATCGGTCAGCGCTCCCGCCTCGGAAATAGTCTTCAGCACGGTCTCCTTGCGCTTTTCCATCTCCGCAAAGACATCCACCCAGTGCTTCAGTTCCGCCACTTCGGAATCATCCATCCCGCCGGTCTTCTCCTTGCGGTAGCGGCTGATGAAGGGGATGGTGTCTCCTTCCGCGAACATATCCGCGCAATTCTCGACCTGCCAGACCTTCAAACCCATCTGGCCTGCTATGTAATTAAGGTATATTTCTTTCATCAGTCTTCTGAGGTTATCAGTTTCAACTCCTCGCGGTAGGCCGCCAGGATGCGGGAACGGGAGATGAAACCGAGGTAGATGCCTTCCCGCGTCAGCACAGGCAGGCGCCAGATTTCCCGGCGTTCGAACTTGCGCATCACATCCTCCATCCGTTCATCTTCGTACACTATGTCCGCCGGTGCGTGCATCAGGTCCCGTACCCTCAATTG
>JAFZIX010000171.1 GCA_017554135.1 Bacteroidales bacterium
CCTATGCGCACCACCATCTCCAACATGGGCCCCATGCTCCTAAGCCGCCTGCTCGGCCTTAACGAAGTGCAGAGCGGCGTGATGGACATCATCTTCCGCGTTGCGGACGACAAGGGCCTGCTTCTCCTCGACCTCAAGGACCTTCGCGCCATGGTAGGATACGTCTCCGAGCATGCGGCGGAGTACCGTACTACTTACGGAAACGTTACCGACGGCAGCATAGGAGCCATCCAGAGGGCATTGCTGAGTCTGGAGAACCAGGGTGCAGAAAAGTTCTTCGGCGAGCCTGCATTCGATATCTACGACCTTCTGCAGACCAATTGCGGAAAGGGTATCATGAGCGTTCTTGCGGCCGACAAACTGATGCAGAACCCCAAACTCTACTCCACCTTCCTCCTCTGGCTGCTCTCGGACATCTACACCAAACTGCCCGAAGTCGGCGATATGGAACTTCCCAAGTTCGTTTTCTTCTTCGACGTGGCGCACACCCTCTTCGATGAGACTCCCAAGGCACTTGTCGACAAGATCGAGCAGGTGGTCCGCCTGATTCGCTCCAAGGGCGTCGGCGTATACTTCATCACCCAGAATCCTACCGACATCCCGGATTCCATCCTCGGACAACTCGGGAATCGCGTGCAGCATGCCCTGCGTGCCTATACTCCCAAGGACCAGAAGGCCGTTCGTGCTGCTGCCGAGACCTTCCGCACCAATCCCGCCTTCAAGACGGAGGATGCCATTATGGAACTCGGTACCGGCGAGGCGCTTGTATCTTTCCTGGAAGAGAAAGGCGCTCCTTCAGTGGTCCAGCGCGCCAAGATTCTCTTCCCTCTCAGCCAGATAGGTGCTATCAGCGAGGCCCAGCGCAGGCAACTTATCAACAGTTCCATGATTGCGGGCAAGTATGATAATCCCATCGACCGCGAGAGCGCTTTCGAGGTCTTGCTCGCAGATGCACAGCGTGCCCAGGCAGAGCAGGAAGCCCAGGCAGAGGCTATCGAGGAACAAAAGGTAAAGTCCGAGAAGGAAGCCAAGGCCAACGGAAACTCAAAGGGAACCAAGAGCATATTCAGTAAGGTTGCCAAGGCCGCTGCCGGTGCAGTGATCACCAGTGTCACCGCATCCGTTGGAACAGCGGTCGCCAATTCCGTGACAGGAAAGAAGTCCAGCACCACGAGTGGCAAGAATATCGCGAACAAGGCGATAAAGAATGCCACCAGCACTGCGACCAGGACTCTTACCCGTTCGATATTAGGTAATTTACTGAAGTAATCTCGCCTGCGATCCAGACCCTGTCGCCTTCTTCAAATACAAGATCGGCACTGGGGTTTGTGATCATCTCACCGTCGCGCAGCACGCTGACAACCATGCAATTAACGCTGCGCAGATTCAAGGATTTAAGACTCTTTCCATACAGGAAGGAGTCTTTCTTTATATCCAATGTTGAAATGTCGAACTCGTCTCCGGCGCCTTTTTCGGTCAGCGTGAGAGACTCTGCTATCATCGCCTTAAGGGCATCCAGTTGCTTGCTTGTCCCCACTGCAAGCAGGGTGTCGCCGGGAAAGACCACCTCCTCGCCTGAAGGCACCAGGATGCTATGGGAGCCGCGGCTGATCTTAATGATATTCGCACCGGATTCTTCCCTTATTGGCAGGTCCTTCAACTTCATGCCCGCGAATTCGGAATCTGCGCTGAGTTTGATGCGGTCGAGTTTGACATCATATCCGCTCATTTTTGCGAGGATGGAACTGGTCACAGGAGCCTTGCGTTTCGCTTCCTGCTCCTTTTGATTGAGATTATCAAAAAACCTGCTCTCCAGGAAAGTCATTCGGGTGCGGATGTTACGGCGCGCAAAGATGAAGAAAATCAGTCCTCCGATAATAATCAGCAGCGCCGCCCAGCCGGCAAGATGGAAGTGCGTGCTGATCACACCCATAACTATGCCAATGGCGATGAAGAAACGGGCCAGCAGAAGACCGAGCACCGGCCATGCATTGCTTTGCTTGGCATTGATAAGATTCTTGGCATAACGGTTTGCCGTTCCGGAACTGACAGCAAAGCCATATAGGAACGGTGCCATCAGTGCAAGGGTTATACCGACCGAAAGGAGGTTTCTCCCTGTTTCGCTCCATGCACTTAACAGTTTTTCTATTCCGGGTTCGATCAGGGTGCGGGAGACAATAATGATTGCAAGCAGAATTACCCCATAGAGCATTATCCGTAGGAAATAGGCAGCCAGCAACTTGTGCCAGTCGCTTCTTTCTGCCGCCGAACGTTCATCCCTGCGTTCCATCTGCGCGATTCTTGCAAGAAGTCCGGGAGATGCTTTCTTCTGGATATATGCATACGCAGGGCCTGCCAGCCTGATGACATAAGGCGTGGTGAATGCGGTTATCACCGAAACGGCCACAATGACAGGATAGATGAAATCCCTCATCACTCCGAGGCTGACCCCGACTCCGGCGATAATGAAGCCGAATTCGCCAAGTTGTGCAAGGCTGAATCCCGTATGAACTGCATTTTCAAGGCCTTTACCCGTCATAAGGATGCCAGCCGCGCTGAAAATAATATGTGTCAGCACTACAGTTACCGCAAGCAGCAATATCACGGGAAGATTCTTCAGTATAATATCTGGCGCCACCATCATACCGACAGAAATGAAGAAGATGGCTCCGAACAGGTCCTTGATGGGGCTGACCAGATGCTCAATATGTTCGCTCTCCAGCGTTTCCGCCAGAATCGAGCCCATGACAAAGGCACCGAGAGCGGATGAGAAGCCTGCGGCGGATGCTATAGTAACCATGGCAAAACACAGGCCTATGCTTACCAGAAGCAGGATTTCATCATTAAGATATTTCCTGGCGCGCTTGAATAGCGTAGGGATAAGATAAATACCCACGATGAAAACAAGCACTATGAAAAACACCAGTTTTGCCAAAGCCAGCACGAGTTTCCCGCCCGCAAAACTGTTGGATACCGCCATTGTGGAGAGCAGCACCATCAGCAGGATGGCAATGAGGTCTTCAACTACAAGGGTGCCGAATACCAGCGATGCATAAGGCTTTTCTTTCAACCCCATGTCATCGTAAGACTTCAGCACCACGGCCGTGGAAGACATACTGAGCAGACCTGCCAGGAAAATGCTTTCCATGACGGTCCATGAAAGGGCCTGGCCTATAATGAAGCCTATTACAAATACTCCCAGGAACTTTGTCCCGGCAGTCACAAGGGCCCCGCTGCCCACTTTCAGCATCTTCTTGAAACTGAATTCCAGGCCCAGACCGAACATCATGAATATCAAGCCGATTTCAGACCATTGTTCCACCACCTCGGCACTTGATATATTGAAGAAAAACCTGACGTTGGGGCCTATAAGGAAACCGGCAATGATGTAGCCGAGTATCAGCGGCTGCTTCAAAGCCTTCGATATGATGGTGAAGACTCCTGCCGAGATAAGTATCACGGCAAGATCCCGCACCAGATTCAATTCATCGCTCATTATTCGCTATATCCTATCAGTTTAACGGGACCAAGCAGGCCGGAAGGAAGGAGTTTGTCGCCTGCGGTGTAGAATCGGCGTACTCTTGTGACGGGCTTCTCTCCGCGCTGGCGGTCCCCTATCATACGATTGACCCAGAGGTTGGTCACGTTTACTTCTATCGTATTCTCGCCCTCTTTAAGCCGGGGCAGTATGTCTGCGCTAATGTATGGCTTGCGCCAGAGCACTCCGGCGTTATGTCCGTTGATGATGAGTTCAGCCATCACATTAACGGTGCCCAGGTCCAGCCTGGCCTCTTTCAGGTCATTCAGTGTGCCTGCAGGGACGGTGAATGACGAACTATAATGCGCCGTTCCGGAGTAATACTTGACTACTGGGTCGCTGTTGGTGGTCCAGTCATTCAGCACGGAGAAGGTTTCAAACGCCTTCTCACCGCCCTTCTGGTTGAATTCCACATCCCACCAGTGATCGAGGGTGAGGATAGTGTTGTTCTTGAATTCAGACCTGGCTGCAGGGATGTCGAGAGGATTGTCCGTCAGCACATAAAACATTGCATCCCCTGCTTTGAGCGAGACTGTGATTGCCGTGCGCTCCCCTTCTGTGTCTGATGGAATCCTGGATGCTTCACCTGTCTCCGGATTAAACAGTGCAGCGCACTTTCCAGGCTCGCGGAAACTAACTTTTCCCTGCCAATCCTTTCCTGTGAAATTGCATAGCCAATATATATCGGCATCGTCATCGCCGGCCTGACCGGCAATCCTCCTGTGCACGAACTGAATCCCCGTCAAACTGCAATCGTGCCCACGCTGGTTCTTCGGCGCATCGCCGCCATAAATGAATTCCTCGTTTCCCGCAATCTTGCAGTCCGGTCTGATTCCCTTATCCACAAGCAGATCTGGCAGGGATTCTTCCATATAACATACATGGACTCCCTCATCCTCAAAATATTTAATACGTTTAATGATCTCTTCGGAAGTCTTTGCCATGAAACGCGTTCCCAGCACCAGCACCTTGTAGCACTGGCCACTGTCGGTTACCAGATGACCGTTTTCGACTCGTACGGCATTGAGCAGCACATCGGCATTGGCATAGTCGAAATTGTATCCGGCGGGAACCTTGGGCAGGTACTTTAAAAACTCCCCGCCGTACTCAGAGGTGGCGTTGGTGTCTTCGCCGTAGTATAGCAGTATATCCGCTACATTGCGGCCGAGTTGCAGCATCTGGCAACTGCGCGCGAGATAATCAGTCCAGACCTTGGCATAAGGTGCCCAGGTCTCGTTGCGATGGAACCACTGGCCATAGCGGAAGAGCGCCAGGCCGGGCAGATAATCATCCGAAGGCTGCGAGGCGCTGTCGTGGATTACAAAGCGGTTAAGGCCGCTTGCAAGGGCTATATCCGCCACGCGTTTGATATTGCCGGGGTGGTAAGTGTAGGCGTGTTTTCCATCGCCGTTGGCGGTAAAGGACTCCGCTGCAGCGATGTTCTGCCCGTAAATATGGGCCACGGAAGCGCTTTCGCGTATATCAGATATCGCCGATGGAATCATCGAGCCGGAAGGAGAATCCTCCACCCATATTGCAGACTGGGGAACGGTGGCATTCTTCTTCACCGCCATACCGTCACCTACGAATGCGCGACCGGTCTCGTGTGATTCGATATATGTCCCCTTCATTCCGTAGGCGGCGATTATCTCGTTGATTCTCTGGTAGTTTTCCTCAAAGAGTTCGGATAGAGTCTTGCGCCAGTCGGAGAGGAACTTTTCGCTCTCAAGCGAACTCCCGATAATCTCTCCAGTCAAAACCGGCATCCAGGGAAGAAGATCATAGCCGCGGCGGGCACGGAACTCCTGGGGAAGATTCGCTGTCCAGGTCTCTGTTCCTGCCTCGTAACTATCTACAAGCAAGTGCGTTATACCTTTGGAACCAAGCATTCCGCCCGCTGCCTCCTTATACATATCAAGGTAATTGTGGAAGTAGCGGGTCCAGGCCTCCTTGTCGAGTTTATCCACTTCCAGGCCGGTGGCGTTGGGTGATGCCGGGTGATTCATCTTTCCGGTCAGTGATGCTCCGAAGCGGTAGATGCGCCAGCGGCCTGCAGGCAAGTTGCATTGCAGACGACCGTCAGCGGTCATGTGATCGGTCAGTACCAGCACATCGGATGGCTTGTGGCAATATATCTCTGCATAAGGCTCAGTTGAATACCTGGAATAATCATAAGGAAAGCAATATCCGGCCTTTTCCTCAAAATGATTTACCTTGTATTCCGAAGACAGTTCAAGGCCCTGTACCCCATTGCCGGTCACTCGAAAATAGCGGGCATAGGCATCCACATTGTTCGTAGTATACTCCAAAGGGGATTTGGGAACGCTCAGGACCGTTTTCCAATGCTTGCCGTCCTTACTCTTCTGGAAGATTATATCACTGTCGGCACTGCCCTCTCTCGGACGGAATGATGTAGATGTGGTCTTAACCGTAAAAGAACGCACCTGGGTGGCGGAAGGAAATGCTACAGTCACCGACTTGCCCGGATCGACTTCAACCTTTGCTCCAAGTTCCTCCATGCTTTTATCCCATTTGGACAATTTGACGGCAATAACTGCAACATCATAGCCATATGGAGCCACTGCAACATGTTCATTTTTGCGGGGGATATCCCGGTATGGACCGGTAATCTTCTGCAGTTCAGGAAGTTGGATATCCACCTTGCCGCCCTGCACCTCCACTGTCTGCCATTCCAGTTTCTTCATTGCATCCTCCGGGCTTACCCAGGGACCGCCGGTGCTGCTCCAACCTGGGGCGCTGGCCACGGTCATCTCCATTCCCAAAGAATCCGCTTTCGCCACTGCATAACGGAAGGCCTCCTTCCAGGTTTCGGAAAGATATGGCCGCTTGAACGGCGCCGCCTTGGGCATATTCACGCCGCCGGCGTCGAACTGATGGAATCCTGCGATGCCGACAGCATCCATCCACTCCAGGTCTTTCTTTATGCCTTCAAGGCTGATTTCACCGTCCATCCAGTGCCACCAGACATAAGGCCGGGCCTCACGGGAAGGATTCTGGAAAGAAGTAATGATATCATCGGGGCCGCCGGTAAAAGTTGCGGCTGAAACCAGCAAAGAAAACAGTAAAGAGACTATCATAAACCCAAAAATAATCATTTTTATTTGTATTTTTGTATGGTATGAAAAGAATATTGGCATTTGCGGCTCTTTTATCAGTTCTGCTTGTTTCCTGCGGTAGAAAGCAAAACAAAGATATTGAAGAAGAAAAGGACTGGCCCCTTGGATTCAGGACAGATACATTGTTCGTGAAGGAGAGTAAAGTAGAGAGCGGCGAGGTGTTTTATAAGCTGTTTACCCGCCTTGGTATGCCCGGCGGAGATGTAGTTAACCTGACAAAGGCCTGCGGCGAGGAATTTGATGTTCGCAAGCTCCGCGCCGGTAACAGGGTAGATGCCTGGTATGCCGGTGATACCCTCGCTCCCAAACTGCGTTATATGGTTTATGAGCGGGACCGCATCAACTCCACAGTCTTTCAGTGCTATGATTCTCTCGCAGTCTGGAATGTTGCCAAGCAGGTGGATACCGTGCGCAAATATACTGATGTGACCATCAAGAGTTCCCTATGGAACGATATGATAGCGGCCGGGGCTTCTCCACTGCTGATCCTGGAACTTGCGGATGTTTATGCATGGACCGTAGACTTCTTTGGTTTGCACGAGGGCGACCGTTTCCGTGCCTTCTACCGCCAGAGAGTCTGCGAAGACGAGGTCATTGATATTCTCGGAGTGGACTTTGCCGAATATACCCGTGGGCGGGATACTCTTTATGCCATCCGTTACGACCAGGGTGACAACGGCAACAAATACTGGAACCAGAAGGGCGAGTCCATGCGCAAGGCCTTCCTGAAGGCTCCGCTCAAGTTCACCCGCATCAGCAGCAAGTTCAGTTACCACCGCGTTCATCCCGTGCACGGAGTCGTGCGCCCGCACACTGCCGTGGACTATGCCGCTCCTTCAGGCACGCCCGTTCATGCTCTGGGAGATGGCGTAGTGCTCTCCGCCGGCGTCGGCAAGGGTGGAGCCGGTAATATGATCAAAATACGTCATAATAGCGTATATACCACAGGATACCTGCATCTGCGCGGCTTTGCAAAGGGTATCAAGGCAGGCGTACGCGTTGCCCAGGGGCAGGTTATAGGATATGTCGGAATGACCGGCACCGCCACTGGCCCGCATCTTGACTTCCGCGTCTGGAAGAACGGCACGCCGGTGGATCCCCTGAAGTTGGAGTCTCCTTCTGCGGAACCCATCAAAAAGGAGAATCTGCCCGCACTGGATTCGCTCTACCGCTCCTATAAGGCAGAAATGGCCGGATATGGAAATTAAGCCGGTCGCATACTTCCGCTCCCCTCTCAAAGAGAAGTTCGGCACTCCCCGCCAGGCTGGCCTGGTGGAGGATTTGACGGGCTGCATAGAGTTCTGCAAGGGATTCGCTCCGGAGATGTTGGATGGGCTGGAAGGCTTTGATTATCTATGGCTTATCTGGGGATTCAGCCTGAACAATCCGGATGCGTCGGCATCGGCCAAAGTGCGTCCTCCGCGCCTGGGAGGAAACGAGAAGATGGGTGTCTTCGCCACCCGCTCCCCTTATCGCCCCAATCCGCTAGGGCTTTCATCCGTGCGCATTGCCGCCATAGATGCCGCTGCGGGCAGGATAGATGTTCTGGGTGCCGACCTGGTGGATGGCACGCCTATCTTCGATATCAAGCCCTATCTGGAGTATACCGATTCCCATCCCGGCGTGTGCTCGGGCTTCGCGAATGAACGCCCCCGTCCGAGCCTGAAGGTCGTTTTCTCCTGCCCGGGAGAAGATGAAACCCTTCGCAGCATCCTCGCCCTCGACCCCCGTCCAGCCTATCAGGACGACCCCGGCCGTATCTACGGCCTGTCCTGGAACGTAAAGAACATCCGCTTCAAGGTAGAAGGGGATGTTCTCACTGTCTTGGAGATAGAAAGGCTCTAGAGTTCGTAGATTCCGGCTTTTATCTTAACTGATATATCCTCGCATGCGATTATGCGGAAAGATGGTGCGGTCTTGAACAGGCGGAGACCGACTACCTCATCACCAGCCGTATCCCTGTACAATGGATACACACGCGGACGGCGGTCGTCAATCTGCAGTTCCAGAGAGCCGCAGAACTCGAGATCCACCGTCATTGCAGCGAAATCCCCAACTTCCACGGCAGGGCTTTGCCAGGTCTCCCCTGCTTTCAACTCGAGCGTTTTACACACGGTAGCAATTGGCTCGCGGCCATTGGTTTGGAACCAGTAGAAATCCGAGAGTTCGATGTCCGTGCCGTCATGCAGAGCCTTCTGCTCGTGAGGCGTAGGGAATATGGAAGACTGTGTGACGCATCCCCCGGCTTGCATGGCACTTATATACGCCGCATCCTGCATATCATACTTCATAGTGCTCATTCCGCACCAGCCGCCTATTTCCTGCAGTTTTGCGATAGTTTCTTCCGCAGTCAGACGGTCAGGATCCCATAGTACAAGGCAGTCTGAAACGCTTCGGGCATACTTCATGGAAGGATAATTGCCGTCGAAGGCTATCCACCTGTCCCCCAATATCTTATGGGCAAGTTCGTAACTCTCAAGCACCTTACTGTGAAGCATCGGGATAATACCAGTCTTCTTGCAGGCCAGAAGCATATCTTTCAGCGTCGGGATGGGAGTGCGTTTGGCAGGGTCGGATGACTCCAGCACATAATCGCGCCGCAGGTCCTCGAAAAGCATGTCCGACACCCGCACAGGCTTCTCTATCTTCGAATAATCGGATGCATTCCGCATGGTACGGTTGATAGTGCCGTCGTGCATCACAACCATCACATTATCCAGGGTGTACTTTACGTCCAGTTCGATGGCTGGATAACCATAACTCGCCGCCATTTCAATGCCGTAGGTGCTGTTCTCCGGGATAAAGTACTCCCCATCCGGTTCGCGCAGCCAGCAGCCCCTGTGAGCCACGGCGGTGCTGACGCCTTCCGGAGTAGTCTCTGCAAAGCGTTCCTTTACATAATTGGAAGAAGAGCAGGCCTGAAGAAGTATCAGGCCTGCAATCATCATTTTTTTCATGCTTTCAGAATCGGATTTCTAGCCGCAGTGGTCTCATCCGGACGCCCGATAGGCGTATTATGAGGCGCGCCGTGGAGGATATCCGGATCCTCGGCAGCTTCTGCCGCAATCTTGCGCATCACAGCAATGAACTCATCCAGAGTCTCCAGCGATTCGGTTTCCGTAGGTTCAATCATTATTGCCTGGTGGAAGAGCAGCGGGAAGTAGATGGTAGGAGCGTGGAAGCCGTAGTCCAGCAGGCGCTTGGCCACGTCCAGGGTGGTTGCACCGGCCTTGCCTTCGCGTGCGCCATCGTTAATCAGTCCGTCGAACACGAATTCATGCTTGCAAACGGAAGGAATGGGCAGCTTGTAGCAATCCTTCAGTGATTCCTTAATATAATTGGCGCCCAGCACAGCCAGAGGGCCTGCGAGTTTGACATTCTGCTTGCCGAGCATAAGGATATATGCATAAGCGCGCAGCATCACGCCGAAATTGCCATGGAATCCCGAGGTCTGAGGTATGCGGAGATAAGGCAGGACCCTCTCCCCTACGCCCACAGGGCCGCTTCCGGGACCGCCTCCGCCGTGAGGGGTGGAGAAGGTCTTGTGCAGATTCATTTGCATGATGTCGAAGCCCATGTCTCCGGGGCGGACCTTGCCGAGCAGCGGGTTCATATTTGCACCGTCATAGTAGAGCAGGCCGCCGCAGTCGTGCACTAGTTTGGCGATTTCGCCTATCTGACGCTCGAACAGTCCGAGGGTGTTCGGATTGGTCATCATTATACCGGCGATATCCGACCCGAGCAGAGGCTTGAGGGATTCGACATCCACCAGGCCGTCGGCTCCGGACTTCACCTCGACAATTTCCAGTCCGCAGACTGCTGCAGAGGCGGGATTGGTGCCATGTGCACTGTCGGGGACTATCACCTTCGTACGGGCGGCATCACCGCGGGCCATGTGGTATTCCCTCATCAGCATAAGTCCGGTGAGTTCGCCGTGGGCGCCGGCGCAAGGCAGGAAGGTGAAGTGTTTCATGCCGGTAATCGCCGCCAGGGCCTTGTCCAGGCCGTCTATCACTTCCTGTGCTCCCTTGACTGTCTCAGCGGGCTGCAGAGGATGTAGTCCGGTAAAAAGTGGATGATTTGCAATCTCCTCGTTGATTTTGGGATTATACTTCATTGTGCAGGATCCCAGCGGATAGAATCCGGTATCCACGCCGAAGTTCATCTGGCTCAGATTCGTATAATGCCTCACCACATCCACCTCGCTAACCTCCGGCAGATCCAACTTGCTCTGCCTCAGCAGTTGTTGTGGGGCTGCTCCGCAGATGCACCTCCTCTTCGCAGAAAAATGCTCATCGGTAGCTGCATCTGTCTTCGCAGCATCGAAAGAATCAGGCAGAGAATAACCGATTCTGCCGGGACGGCTGAGTTCGAATATCAATTTATCGTAGTACTTCATAACGCAACCTCCTTTACAACAGCAACGAGCGCATCAATCTCCTCCTTCGTGCGCTTCTCGGTAACACAGAAAGTAACATAGCCATCAAGCTCGAGGGCTGCGAAGAAACCGGCATCGAGGAGTTTCTGCTGCAGCACGGCAACATCCACCTTCGGTTTCAGGCAAAATTCCTTGAGGAAAGGCCTGCCGGGGAAGGCTTCTTCGAATCGTCCGGTCTTGAGGAGTTCGTCATAGAGGTAATGGGCGCCGGCGCAGGAGAGTTCATTCACCTTGCGGAGGCCTTCAGGCCCCATCAGGGAGAGATAAACCGTCGCCCAGAGCGCCATCAGGCTCTCGTTAGAACAGATATTGGAGGTTGCTTTCTCGCGGCGGATATGCTGCTCGCGGGCCTGGAGGGTCAGCACGAAACAGCGCTTGCCGGATGCATCCACGCTCTGGCCTACAATACGGCCGGGAATCTTGCGCATATAATCCTGCTTGCAGGCAATGAAGCCGGCATATGGCCCACCGTAACAGATAGGCATGCCGAGGGTCTGTGCATCACCTACAGCGATGTCTGCGCCCCATTCTGCGGGCGTTTTGAGCACCGCGAGGGCGGACGGATCGCAGTATTCAATCAGCAGGGCCCCTGCCTCATGCACTTTTTCTGCATATCCGGTGAGATCCTGAATCACACCGTGGCGGCAGATGGAAGGCACCAGCACTCCGGCCACATCCGGGCCAAGTTCATCCAGCACATCCCATGCGAATACCACCTCGATATCAGGATACTTCAGGTATGTCTTGACAACATCGAGCACATTCTGCATCAACTTGGTGGAAACAATCACCTTGTTGCGCTTGCGGGTGCTGGCCACTGCCATACGGAGTGCCTCTGCGGCTGCTGAAGGGCCGTCGTACATGCTGGCGTTGGAAACGTCCAGACCGGTAAGGCGGCAAATCATAGACTGCCATTCAAAAATGTAGCGCAGCGTGCCCTGTGAAATCTCGCATTGATAAGGAGTATAAGCCGTAAGGAATTCGGAACGGGAGGTGATGTAGGGAATTACAGCGGGCACATAATGGTCATATGCTCCCTGCCCTACAAACACCTTCAGTTTGGTATTCTTTTCTCCGAGTTTCTCGAAGAAATCACGCACCTGCTGCTCGCTCATGGCGTCCGGCAGGTCGTACTCACCCTGATAAATGAAATCCGCGGGAACATCCGAGTAGAGGCCGTCCAGATTGCGGACGCCTGCGCGCTCGAGCATCACGCGGATATCATCGTCAGTATGAGGGAAATATGAAAATCCCGCCATGACTGATTATTTTGCTATTTCAGCGTAGGCTGCTGCAGAAAGGAGGCTTTCGAGTTCTCCCTTGTCGCTCATCTCGACCTTGATGATCCAGGCTCCGTAAGGATCCTCGTTGATGAGTTCGGGTTTGTCTTCCAGTTCTTCATTGACAGCGACAACCTCGCCGCTGACAGGGGAATAAAGCTCGCTGGAGGCCTTCACGCTTTCGAGAGCGCCGAAGTCCTCGCCCTTGGTGACGCTGTCACCCTCTGCCGGCACATCGACATAAGTGATGTCACCCATTTCTTCCTGTGCGAAATCGCTTACGCCAATGATGGCGATATTGCCGTCTACTTTAACCCACTCATGGGATTCGCTGTAGAGAAGCTCGTCGTTAATCTTGCTCATTTCTTATAGTTTGTTTGATAGAATCTTTTCTTGACAGTCTCGCCCGGGAATACCTTATGGCGTATCTGTATGTTGAGTTTGGTGCCGAGAGGTGCATAAGCAGCATCAATCAGCGCAAAGCAAATGCTCTTGTCGAGGGAAATGGAGTGGTATCCAGTCGTGACCACACCTACCTGGGTGCCATCATCGAGCACAACCGGATAGCCTGCGCGCGGAATGGCCCTGTCGGCGATTTCGATGCCGACGAGTTTCTTGGCAACGCCTTCTGTCTTCTGCTTCACGAGGGCATCCTTGCCGATGAATTCATCCTTGTCCAGTTTGCAGAACATGGAGAAACCTGCCATGACGGGAGAAATCTCAGGAGTAAGTTCATCTCCATAAAGAGGAAGGCCTGCTTCGAAACGGAGAGTATCACGGCAACCGAGTCCGCAGGGAACAACGCCGGCGGCAAGGAAGGTCTTCCAGAGATCCACTATCGCCTCGGGCGTAGCGTAGATCTCGAATCCATCCTCTCCGGTATAACCTGTGCGGCTGACAATCGCACGTTTGCCGTAAAGTTCGGAATCCACGAAATGATAGAATGCAAGGCCGGAAAGATCCATCCCGAGCACCTTTGCGACAACTTCCTCGGAAGCAGGGCCTTGGACAGCCAGTTGGCCCCAATTGTCGGAATCATTGAGAATTCCCACCTCAAAGCCCTCGGCATTCTTCAGTATCCATTCATAGTCTTTTTCTATATTGGCTGCGTTCACCACGAGCAGGAATGCATCGGGAGCATATTCTTTATAGACGAGGAGATCGTCTACGGTGCCGCCGTCAGGGTAAAGCATCATGCCGTACAGAATCTGTCCAGGCTCCATGGGACGGACATCGTTGGTGAAGATATGGTTCACGAATGCCTCTGCCTGAGGACCGTTGACAAATATCTCGCCCATATGGGAGACATCGAACATGCCTACCTGATGGCGGACTGCGTTGTGCTCCTCGGTAATCGAACTATATTGAATGGGCATGTCGAAGCCCGCGAAAGGGCTCATCTTTGCTCCAAGGGCAAGATGCTCGCCATGGAGACATGTAATTTTCAACTGGTTATCCATATTTAGCGTCTGATCAATTCCAGATCTTTCTTCAGTATAAGTTTTGGATCCATCAAGGCAACCTTTTGGAAAAGTTGGACCTGCCGGCCCAGGGAAAGATAGACTTTATCTTCGTGGCCACCTTTTCTCCACCACTTGTAAAAGCCGAGGGGATCGTTTTCAAAAGGAATGCTTGCAACGATACCGCTGCTGTATCCGGGGTAATCGATAATCAGTTTAAGACCGACGAAACGCTTGTAATAATCCGGATCGGCCTTGCGGAGTTTGCTCTCGAGGGGACGGAGGACTTCCATCTCATCTACCTTGAGACACTTCTCCTTGACTATCATTTTGTGGATGCGTATAGGATCGACTGCAATCCAGACGCCCATTTTCAGCGTCGTTGCTTCCCCCTCCCCGGTGTCGAGTGTCAACTCGTCCATCGAGAAATAGACCTTTTCAGAATCCAGAGGAAATATTGCTTGATCGGCCATATACTCTAACTGAATCAGGCAAATTTAGGTTTTTTTTTCAATTTTTCCTAATTTTGGCGTGAATGAAATCGGTTTTGGTGCATATGAGCAGCCTTTTTTTCGACGAAAACTGGTCGCCGGAAGGGGCTGTTTCTGTTGATCTCCGTCATCTGGAAGGGACGACATGCTATTGCGATGCTACTGCGGAAGATATAATCGTGCGTGCTTTCAATCCCCTGCCACTCAATGCTTTACACTGGATTGACGGGGGCGATTTCCACTATCTCAGCGATATTTGGATGAGGAGGCTGGAGACACCTGTAAAACTGGTTTTATTCGATAATCATCCTGATGACCAGGAACCTGTTTTCGGGAACGAAATCCTTTCCTGCGGCGGCTGGGTTGCTCATTCCAGGCGTTTCAACCCCATACTTAGAGATGATGCGGAAAATGTCTGGCTCAGCATAGACCTGGATTATCTTTCCCGAGATTATGCCCGCACAAATTGGAATCAGGGAGATGCTACCCTGCAGCAACTTCTGGATAATATTTCAGATGCTCTGGACGGCAAGCGCCTTGCAGGCGTGGATATATGCGGTGGAATAACCTCTGCACAGGGAGGCTGTGCAGAGGATTATGCCATAAACCTCAGGACCAGGACGGCCCTTCAGGAATTCTTCAGATCGATTTAGAAAGTTCCTCGTAGTATTTCCTGGACACCGGAATGCCGGGCAGACCGCTTTCATCAAGTTCGGCAAATACCAGACCTCCGCTTTCTTTCCTCAATAATGTAACGTGCTCAGGGTTAATGTAGAAGGAGCGCTGGCAGCGTATAAAACCATTGTCTGAGGCAATCTTCCCGAGGGAAGACATTGTCGCCCTCAATTCATACTTATTCACCTTGCCATCGTCCAGATAATGGATATCGACATAGTTTTCCCTTGCCTCAATAAAAAGCACGTCCGAGGGCGCTACTGTCAGTTTAGGCCTCTGGTATATGTCCAGGAAACTTATCGTTTCCGCTTTAGGCGCCTCTTCCACTACCTCCTTTCCACTCCTGGCCTTAAATGACGCCAGGACATAGATGATAGTGACAATCAGGTAAGGAACCAGGAACAGCAAGCACTCCTGCAACCTGAGCGGTTCATAAACCAGGACAAATACGAGAAACAGTATGGGGCACACTGCCAGGAACAGTAACTGTGCCCCCCTGCTAAAGATCATCTTGGACATTAGATTTTACTTGTTAAGTTCGTCCGCACTCTTGATAAAGGTCTTCAGGTCCTCTTCGGAGACGTGATAGTTCTGCATCTCTCCGGAGAAGTAACTGTCGTAGGCGCTCATATCAACGAATCCGTGGCCGGAGAGGTTGAAGAGGATAGTCTTTGTCTCCCCTGTCTCCTTGCACTTCAGGGCTTCAGTGACGGTTGCCGCTATAGCGTGGCAGGATTCCGGTGCGGGGATGATACCTTCGGTCTGGGCGAAAAGTACGCCTGCCTTGAAGGAATCCAGTTGCTCGATGTCGACCGCCTCCATATATCCGTCCTTCATCAGTTGGGACATGATAACGCCGGCACCGTGGTAGCGCAGTCCACCCGCATGGATGGACGCTGGTTTGAAGGTATGGCCCAGGGTAAACATCGGGAGAAGCGGTGTCATGCCGGCTTCATCTCCGAAATCATATTCGAACTTTCCTTTGGTGAGTTTGGGACAGGAATAGGGCTCTGCCGCGATGAAACGTGTCTTCTTGCCATCCAGGATGTTATGGCGCATGAATGGATATGCAATGCCGGAGAAATTGGACCCGCCGCCGAAGCAGGCTATGACGATATCCGGATACTCCCCTGCCAGTTCCATCTGTTTCTCTGCTTCCAGGCCGATTACTGTCTGGTGA
>JAFZIX010000172.1 GCA_017554135.1 Bacteroidales bacterium
GGGATGGCCTCCTCCGCCTCTGCGGATTCCGGAACGGCCGAATCCATCATCACCATATTGCTTGCTGCCTTGCTCATAACCCTGCCGGATGCTCCGACCAGGCCTCGGACATATATCCTGGGACTGGATGCGTCTATACCGCATATATCATAAGAAGAGATATAGGGCGCCGACGGTCTGGTGGCTCTTGCAGTACGCCATGCGTTGCGGGTGATGCGTTCGGTGCTCACATCGAAAACGCTTGCGGCGCACTCTACTCCTGCGAGCGTCTTGATGCCGAAAGTGTAACTTGCGCCCGGGGCGGTGGTGTCCAGGAAGCGGCTGAACTCCAGCGGCAGGTCATACGTATGGTCTTCTTTCTGCAGGTGGCAACTGTGGGAATAGCTCTTCTTGTTCTGGAAATAGATGAACCTCAGCGTCATCGCCTCCGGGTCGGATGCCTTCATCTTATAGTCGAAAGTCATGCTTGCGGGGCCGTCCCCCGGCGCGAAGCGCTCCATTCTCTTCCAGAGCAACTTGCTGCCGGGTCCGAATGCTTCCACTACCATCCAGACAGGCTTGTCTCCGGCAACAACCTTGACCGAAATACTCTCCTTGAGGCCTTCCTTATCTTTGAAGAAGTACTCCGAGGGCTCCGTTGTTTCGTTGGAATTAACGGTATAGCTTTTTTGCCATTCCATCGTTTCGCCGGTGGCATCCGTCACCTTTACGGTGAGATAATACCAGTCATAACGGGATGAATTCATCGTACTGTCTACAGGGAAGGTGATGTCGAATCGGCCGTCTTTGTCCGGAGAGAGCTGCCCGGACGCATATTCATCGCCATGGTGTTTTACGGTATATTCGATGCGGGAAGATGCCAGGCTGTGCCCGGAGTAGGCATATACGGTTCCTCCCGTCTTGATTTCGCTGATGGGGCGTTTGAAGGAGCCCTCCTTGTCGAAAACCAGATCGAAGGTCGGAAGCACGAAGTCGTCCACCCGGATTTCCCTGGTGATCAGGTGCTTGTCCCCGTGCTTGACGGTAATATAATACCATCCGTTCTGGCTGCTGCGTTTGAGCAGGAATTCTCCGGCGACGCTGCCGAATTCGTTGGTGCTCAGTTTCTTGCTTTCGATAAGTTTCCTCTTTGTATCCAGAAGTTCCACGGTCACGGATGTGCCTTTGCCCACACCCTTCAGTTGTTGCTTTCCTTTATAGAGAACCGCCTTGAAATGCACGGTTTCATCCGGATTGTATGCGCTGCGGTCGGTAAGGAGCACGGCGTTCATCCTGTCGGGTTCATCGCTTTCGGGTTTGTCTTGCCATGCATAAACTGTGGCAAGGCGGGAAGCACGCTCGCGCCCGTCGCTGCATCGCACGCGCAACTGATAATTGTGGTTACGCTCTCCCATGCGATGCGACATGCTTGCGGGCAGGGGAGTGTAGCCTTCAAGTGTCAGGTTGGCACTTTCAAGCACCTTTTCTTCTTTGATCAGTTCAACCTTTACCTTCTCCAAGGGCTTGCCGCTGATGAAATCTGTCGCCCACACCCCGATTCCGGAGCTGCTCTTGCGGAAACTGGCGGAAATGGTGTATTTCTGATATTCAGTTTCTGCCGAGGTCTTGCCCTGGAAACATTTAACAGAATAAGTGTCATCTGCAAAGTCAGGAAGGTCAAGGGAAATCTTGTCTTCTACATAAAAACTCTTTGCAGGATTGCTGATCTTCTTTTCCCAGACTTTTTCTTTGCCCTTCAGGATCTGCGCGGTTGCAGTTTCGAGATTCCGTAGGGAAATAGTCAGTTTGCCGTCGTTGATATCGATGGAAATGCCCTTGTCGTTCAGCATTTCGGCCAGCTCCTTTGCTCCTGTGCATCGGTCGGCGATCTTCTTCTCATCTCCCTTGAATTCAGCACGCCTTTTCTCAAAGGCCTTGATGTCATCGTCGAGTGCCTTGAAGTCGGCAGAACTGCCCTTCATTACTTCGTTTTCTCTGGTGGTCAATTCGTTGAATCTGGCCTCCAGTAACGCTTCTTCCGCCAGCAGTGCGGCCGCTTTGCCATCCCATTTCTTGATGAAAGAATCACATGAAGGCTTGAACTTCTCGATGTCGTGATAATACTGCTCTATGTCGAGGAACTCCGCGAAGGCAGAGAGAGGATAATCCTTGAATTCTGCCATGAGTTGCTTGGGATCATTTATCACCAAGAGGCAGAACTGGTAATCGTTCTTGAGTAAGTCCGGCAGCAGGCCGAAATAATTGGGATTATACTGAAACTCTTGTTTGTAGAATTCCGGATTGTACGCTGCTTTGAGTTGTTTGGCGTTGGCCTCCACGAATTCTTTCTGT
Organism: Bacteroidales bacterium; assembly: GCA_017554135.1. GTDB lineage: Bacteria > Bacteroidota > Bacteroidia > Bacteroidales > UBA932 > Cryptobacteroides. Next base: position 2,332 of record JAFZIX010000172.1, read on the forward strand.
TTCTTTTGTCTGGATTTAGATTGCCATGTATTATCCCAGCTGGTATACCTGTCATTGAGCATAAACTCAGCAACCGGTTCACCGAATTCTATTATATCCTTGTTTCGCGCGGCATTCTCGTTGTCCCACAGTTTCCAGTTGCCGGAAATGCGTACCTGAGCCAGTTTTACGGCCGCATCATAGAAATCCCATGTGAGATGCCTGATCTTGGCCTCGGCCTTGATCTTTTCCAGAACACTTTCCTGTGTCTTTGGCTTGTCGGCGCTTTCGGCAGCATAATACTCCTTCCAGAGGGCGACGAGGGTGTGGTCGTCCTTATCTTTGGGCGTTGTGGAGGAGGTCAGGATCAGTGCGGTCATCAGTGTCAGTGCTATGGGCTTGAAGATATTCATGGCTCTGTGGTTTCGTTAAACAAGGGCAAGGCCTCGGCCACCACGAAGGTGCTTCCGCCTATGTATATGAGAGGCTTTGGCAAGTCTTGTGCCAAGGTCAGTGCCCGGCGCACGGCATCGGCTACGGCCGGCACGGTGATGGCCTTGATCTCCGGCCGAAGTTCCGCCAGCCGCACTGCCAGTTCCTCCGCCGGCATTGATCTGGGGGAGTCGGGGGCGGTGAGGATGTAGGTGGCATCCGCCGGCATCATCGGCGCAATCCCCGCCAGGTCCTTATCCGCCATTATCCCGTAGACTATAACCAGGTTCCGGCCTTCGCGCTGCAGCCCTTCCAGCCTTCCGAAATTCTCTTTCAGCGCCGGCGGATTGTGGCCGATATCGCAAATCACCTCCGGCTCGCGGCAAACCAGCTGCCACCTTCCCCACAACCCGGTTATCTTGGCGCTGGACGGTATTGCCTCACAGGACCTACGCCACCCTCGGCTTAGAGGGAGGGGCCCATCGCAGATGGGAGGGGCATTGTCCGCGGTAGCGGTCAAGGCGGTCGGTGAGGCAATAACCGCCAGCGCTACTAACACGGTATGAAGATTCAGATTCTGGCAGGGACCTGTGAGGTCCATACGCGCCAACAAATCAGATTCGCCGTCAAATTCCGGGATATCGGAGGCGAAGGTCAGGGGAGTGCCGAGGACGAGGGCGGCGGCTTCGAAAACCGGCGCGGTTTCATCGTCACGCACACCCACGACGGCAGGAACGCCGGGTTTGAAGATTCCGGCCTTTTCCCACGCGATGGCCGACCGGGTGGATCCCAGTAACGCGCAGTGGTCCAGGCCGATAGATGTAATGACCGACAGGACCGGTGTTATGATATTGGTAGAATCCAGCCTTCCTCCAAGTCCCGCCTCAATCACGGCAGCATTTACACCCCTCTTTGCGAACCACCAGAAAGCCATTCCGGTAGTCACCTCGAAGAACGACAATCCCTCCAACTCGGCTTCGTAAACATTCAAAAACTCCCAGACCTCCTCTCTCGAAATCATCTCATACTCGTCGCCGCTAACAATCTTCATCCTCTCCCTGAAATCCTGCAGGTGCGGCGACGTGTAGAGTCCGACGTGGCGGGGGGCGGGGCAGTTCGCAGAAGTTTTTTGAGTGAGCCCGTGCGTGGCGGTAGCGGAGCGAACTGCCCCACCCCCCGCGAGCGCTGCGGCCAGCATGCTGCACACGCTGCCCTTGCCGTTCGTGCCCGCCACATGCACACACGGATATGCCCTCCACGGATCCCCGAGCAAAGCCGAAAGCCGCTCCATTCCGGCGAGCCCCGGCTTGTAGGCATCACCCGTAAAACCTACTTTCTGCACCGACTGAAAACGGAAAAAAAGCGCATTCAGGCGCTCATTATATAATTCAATATCAAATTCCGGTTGCAGCTGAATTCAAAAATAGTTATTTTTGAGGGATTTTGATAAAAAAGATGGAAATTAAGTCATCAGCGCTGCACTCGCCCTACGTCATCGACGGAGTCCGCCAGAGCGTAACTCCCGCCCAGATTCTGGGTGGCGTGAGCGTGTATCCTGCAGAGGCCGCACCCGCGGAACCGCTGCCGCCGATGGTGGACGAGACTCCCGATGTGGACCCTTCCCCGGCGACGCTGGATCCCCGCAGGCTGGAGAAATATCTCTCCGCCGTGCTCAAGGCCCGCCGCAGTTTTCCTATGGCGTTCGCCGGCCCGTTCACCCGCGGCCGACTCGCCTGGGCGCTGATAGACAGCAGCTGGAAACTCGGGCATTTCCGCATCGGGGACCTTTCGGTGGATGTCAACTGGAAATGGAACAATCTCAAGGTAGGCAACACCGCCGGATTCTACTATTCGGTGGAGGCCCTCGGCGAGATGCTGGACGCCTTGAACATTCAGGTCAGGGACTACGACTTCACCACCTCAGACGGCGACTGCGAACTCAATGTCACCGCCGACCTCCGTCCCCGCACCGACGACGAAGACCTTGTGGAGCAGCCGTACACCACGCCGGATCCTCACATCGGCGCAGCAGGCATCTCCAATGCCTTGCAGCCGGACGAATCCTCCTGGATCATCTACATTCCCTTCGATTCCTCCCAGTACCGCCTCGGCGGCTCGCTGCTTGCGCAGACCCAGGGCCTGAATCCTCCCACGGCGCCGCAGGTAGACGACACCGACTATTTCATCGACTGCTTCGAAGTCGTCCGGGAACTGGTGGAGGACGGGATAGTGCTGGCGGGTGCAGGTGTAGGGGAAGGAGGAATCCTCAC
>JAFZIX010000173.1 GCA_017554135.1 Bacteroidales bacterium
GCGGAAGACGAGGCGTCCTCCCCCGTTGGCGGAGATATAATCGATGGCGGCCTGGATGATGGCGGTGTTGAGCGTCTCACCATCGGCCTTGGCCCCGAAATCGGTGGCCAGGTAATCCTTGGCGCCTGCCATCAGCGATGCGGAGGCGAGTGCCAGGATCAGGGCAAATCTTTTTAAAATCTTCATCTTGTGTTATTTTAGTTTGAATATTCTTACTTTGTTGAAAACGGTCTGCTTCTTGCCCTTGGGGGCGCTCTTCTGCACCACCGTCAGGCCCTTCAGGTCCAGCCCGTTCACGTCGTCGCAGACCACCGCGGGGCGGTAGTCTTCATCTTCCACCACCAGCTTCACGTTCTTGAAAGTGATGTTGTCCGCATGGCGGATGTAGAAACCCCAGGCGGGGAGCTCCTTCCAGTTCGAGAACTCCGGGTAGCTCTTCTCCAGTTCCGGAATGGCCTCGAGTTCGGCTTTGGAAGTGCCGCGGAAGGCATAGGAAGGATCCGCCTTGCCGGGGTAGTGGATCTCCACGTTCTCCAGCAGCACGTTCTCAATACGGATTTCCGGGATGCCCTGGATGCCGCTGGGGCAGATATTGCGGGGGAGATCCTCCACCGGCCCCTCATACATATAGCCGGCGTCGGGCTTGTCGAAGGGGACCTCCGCATACATATTCTTTATGACGATATTGCGCAGGCAGGGCGCTTCTCCCTCGCGGCGGTTGCCGGTACGCAGGAAAACCGGATTGCCAGTGTTGATGCTGCGCAGGCCATCCACGGTGATATTCTCCACCGTAGCCCCGTCCACGCTGGCGATGGTGATGGCGGAGCGGTAGGTGTCGTAGATCTCTATATTGCGGAAGGTGAAGTTGCGGAAGGTTCCGCGGGTGACGGTGCCGAACTTGATGCCGTTGGCGCTCGAGCGGCCGCGGCAGTTCTCCACCAGCACATTCTCGCTGACTCCGTAGGGCACATGGCTCTTGAAGCAGAAGACATCGTCGGAGGCATCGAAATCGCAGTCGCGGATGACCACGTCGGAGCAGTCCACAACGTCCAGGCCGTCATTGTTCCAGTAGCACTTGGCATCGGCCTTGGCCCTTTCTATCAGCAGGCCCCGGCACTGATCGTACTGCTGGTTCCAGCAGGCCGGATTGTTGATGCTCACATCACTGATACGGATGTTCTCGCAGCGGTAGAAGTGGATATTCTCCGGGCGGTTGGGGGCTTCATTGCGGTCCAGACCGAGTTTGTCGTTGATCAGCCCCAGGTGGGTATACATCACGCAATTGTTGCCTACCTCGAAGCCGCGGCCGTCAATTGTTCCGCTGCCGCTGATGGCGATGTCGTGCTGGTTCACCGCCAGGATGAATGCGCACCATTTGGCTTCGGGGTCAATGACATAGTCCCAGGGATTCAGGGATCCCAGCAGGCGCGAGCCCGCGCTGATATGAAGATCCACGCCGCTCTTCAGGTAGATGCTGCCGCAGAGGAAATCTCCTCCGGAGAGGATGAGACGCCCGCCGCCCTGTGCAGAGATATAATCGATTGCAGACTGGAGGATGCTGGTATTCAAGGTGATACCGTCTGCCTTGGCACCGAAGTCGGTGGCCTGGAAGTCGCGGGCTCCCAGGGGAAGCGCCAGCAATACGGTAGAAATAAAAGCCAATATCCTTATTTTACGCATAGTTTCACAGATTTAAGATCTTCGTCTGCGGAGGATGAACCTACCATTATCGTGAAGTCTCCTGGCTCGACCGTCCATTCTTCGTTCGCTCCCCAGCATTCCAGCATTGCGGGAGTGATTTCGAAACACAGATCCACGCTTTCCCCGGCCTTCAGGAATGGCTTCTGCACTGCCTTGAGTTCCTTCACCGGGCGCGTGACAGAGCCGTATTCGTCGCGGATATACAACTGCACCGCTTCTGCGCCGTCCATAGCCCCGGTGTTGCTCACGCGGATGCTCACGGTGGCGGATTCATCGGGTCCGATTACATCCTTCGATATCTGCGGCTCACCGTATTCAAACGTAGTATAACTCAAGCCATAGCCGAAAGGATAGAGCGGGGCGGATACTCCGAGCGCGAACTGCCGGGAATACTGCGAATGCTTGTGGTTATACACGCACTGGATCTGACCAGCGTTGCGAGGCATTGTGACGGGGAGTTTTCCCGAAGGATTCACCAGACCGAAGAGAATCTCGGCTATGGCCTGGCCGCCCATCTGCCCGGGTTCCCAGACATTCAGGATGGCATTTACTGACGGATTCTCCACAGCCCAGACGACACCAAGGGCCCGGCCGCTCATAAGTATGAGCACGGTCGGACGGCCGGAGGCCGCGACCGCTTCCAGCAGTTCCTGCTGGCGGCCGGGCAGGTCCAGATTATCCCGGTCGCAGTTCTCGCCGCTGGTACGCCCGAAGGCGGAATACCGCTGGGTATTATCCCCAAGAACCAGTATGTTCACATCCGCCTGCTGCGCCTTTGCAGCAGCCGTTCTTATTCCCGCATCATCCACGGCAGTCACCCTTCCGCGGAAGCACATTGTGTCTATCTTTACCCCGGGGCATACGGCCTGGAGGCCCTCGAAAACGGTAATCACGTCATCCTCATCCTGCGGCACCACCCAGTCGCCCAGGATTGTCTGGCTGTCGCAGTTCGGCCCGCAGAGGAAAATCCGCTGAATCGGTTTAGATTCCTTCGCTACGCTCGGAATGACAGTGGGCAGTGGTAGGGTGCCGTCATTTTTCAGCAGGACGATGCCTTCGCGGGCGGCATTGAGGGAGGTCTGGCGGTGTTCGGGGATGGCGGTGAAACCACGCTCCGAAGGAAGTTCGGGAATAGGATCCTCAAAAAGACCAAGTTCAAACTTCGCCTTCAGAATCTTCCCCGCCGCCTCATCGATACGCTTCTCCGGAATACGCCCGCTGCGAACACCATCCAGAATGGACTCGAAATAATGCGGCCCCTGCATATGCATATCTATACCCGCCTCGACCGAAACCTTGAAAGCCTCATCTTCGCTGGGCACCCAGTGGTGCATGCTGTGCATACGCTCGATATCCATCCAGTCGCTCACCACAAACCCGTCGAACCCGAGTTCATCGCGCAGCAAGTCATTAATCAGCCAGCTGTTACCATGGCAGGGAATACCGTTGATCTCGTTATGTGCGGTCATCACGGTCGCCACGTGCGCCTCCTCCACAGCCACCTTGAACGGCGGCAGATGAAGTTCGCGCAACTTGCGCTCGCTGATATCCATAGGGGATGCATTCAGCCCGCCGAAAGGCTCGCCGCCGGCAATCAGGTGCTTGGCACAGGCCATCACCTTGCCCTCGGAATAATTGCGCTCCCGGCCCTGAAGCCCCCAGATCATATACTTGCCCATCTGGGACACCAGCCAGGGATCCTCGCCGAAAGTCTCACCCATACGCCCCCAGCGGGCATCGCGCGCCACGTCTAGGTTAGGGGAAAAGGTCCAGACCATAGCGGTCTTGCGCATCTCTATCGCAGTCTGGGCACCGATTTCCTCCATAATCTCCGGGCGGAAAGTGGATGCCAGGTTGATATTGCTGGGATACACAGTGCAGCCTGCACGCAGGCCGTTGCCGTGGATGGCATCTAAGCCGAAAATCAGCGGAATAGCCAGGCGCGATTCACTTGCCAAAAGTTGCAGCTGATGCGCTTCCTCGCCGGTGAGAACATGCAGGAACGAACCCACCTTGCCCTCGCGCACGCGATTCGCCATATCCGGATCTCCAAGATTCTCATCGGAAGCATCGATATTCTTGTAGGGCGAACCCTGATCCGGCGGAACATAGCAGGGGCCCACGTACTGGCACATCTGGCCAATCTTTTCTTCCAGGGTCATCTCCTTCAAAAGAAGTCTCACCCTCTTCTCTGCGGGCAGCGACGCATCGTGCCAGTCGCCTCCGGAACAGGATGCAAGAAGGATAAGGGAGGATATCAGGAGTATTCTCTTCATTATAACTGTACGTTCAGGTTCAACTTGTCGGACACCGCCACCTTTCCGGCGGAAACATTGAGGGTGTTGTCCTCCCAGGTCCAGTCTTTCACCTTCGTGCCGTTCACCAGCACCTTCCTGGGCTTGGAAGTGCAGCGGACCTCGAAGGAATAATTGCGTGCCGCGGGCATGCCATTGTAGGAGCCTTTGACGGGATTCACCACTATGCTGACGTTCTTCCCGCTCTGGTTGCATTCGAACAGGGTGGAAGATATGGCGCCGTTCTCATAGTCGTAGCTCTCGCCGTCATCCTCATACATAGTGAAACTGCTCTCACCGTGAGGATAGACCTTGATGATGAAGTCGGTCTGGGGCTTGCTGCCTATGAATTCCACATCCGGCATGGTGGGCACTATGGCGCCGTTGCGCACGAAGAACTGGCCTGCGCGATTGTAGGGGAGTTCGCGTGTGACCACCTCTCCCTTGCTGTCCACCAGTTCGCCAGTCCAGACATTGATCCACTCGCCGGCAGGGAGGTAAATGTCGTTGCTATAGGCACTTACGCAGTACTGATGGCCGAACATATACTGCAGGGCCATATCGTCGCAGTTGCGGTCGTCCGGGAACTCGAGGGGCATCGAACGCACCATGGGCATTCCGGTGAGCGCGCCTTCCAGGGCGTTGGAATAAATATAGGGAATGAACTGGTAGCGCAGTTTCACATAGAACTTGTACATCTCCTTTTCCACGCCGGAATAGTAGAACGGCTGCATCATGCTGAACCAGCTGTTCACCTGCACCCAGGGGAGGAAGATGCCGAAGTGGAGGCCCTGCATTTCCTGCTCGCGCGGAACGGACATAACGTCGCAGCTGAGGTTCATGAAGCCGCTCATGCCGAGGTTGTGCTGGTCGTAAAGGGCGATGAGGCCGCCGCCATTGTCGCCGCTGTTGGCGGCAGTCCAGTGCTGGGTGCCTGCCCATCCGCCACAGTAGTGATGCCAGCTGCGTTTGCCGGTATGCTTGCGGGTCATGGATGCAATCTGCTTGGTGAGCAGTACCTGGTTCAGGTTATGCATCTCCTTGTCAATCAGACCGTTATGGTATTTCCATGTAGGATGCTCGTCGATGGTGCGGGCGGGATCGAGTTTGAAGCCGTCTATGCCCATATCCATGAAGGTGGTGAGATGATCCGGCCAGTGTTCGAGCCCGGATTGAGGCCGTCCTTCACGCTCGGCGATAAGATCCTCCTCGATTATGCTATGGTCATATTCCTCGCAGAGCCAGAGGCCCAGGTGTATTCCCATGCTGTTTAGTTTGCCCACGAACAGGCGCGGATAGTACTTCTTGGGCATGGAGTTTTGCAGCCAGTAGGGCTCGGGGGAAAAGCGGTCGTAGTTCCACTTTTTCTTGGTAGAGAAGTCGTAGCGCTTCTCCATCCACTGCGGCTCCAGCCAGAACAGATCCACCGGCACTCCCATCTGCCGGAAGTTGGCGGCATCGCTTAGGATTGCCCACTGGTCCTCGCGCATATTCGGGCCGAAAGCGAAGCCGTAGGCCCATTTAGGCAGGACGTAGGTGCGTCCGGTAATCTGCGTGTAGAGATCCAGCACGGACGGCATGTCGCTGCCGAGCATCAGGTAGAAGTCTGCGTAGTCTGCAGTGTTGTAGATATTGAAACGCTCCGGATTGGTGCAGCCCACGTCGAAGTGGTTTTTGCGGGTGGTATTGTTGAAGATTCCCCATCCGCGGGAACTCATCATGAAGGGCATGGGGATCTCCGTGTGCTGGTAGGCAGTCCACATGCGAAGCATCTCTCCGCGGTGCTGGATATGCTCGCGGGAGGTGCTGCCGCCGCCGTAGAAGCGTTCGCCATCCTCCATGCTTATGGAGATTATGCTGGCGTGGGCGGGATCCCCGGCCTCGGCGGTATCGCGCTTGTTCTTGCTGTTGGTATCGTCGCCGATGATGCCGTCATTCTTGGCCACCACCAGGCTGCCGAACTTATCTATCACAGCCTCTGCCAGGGCTCTTACCTCGGGGCTGCCGGGCTTGCGGAACAGGATGTTCCGCACCACAACCTTGCCATCCGCATCCTTCAGGGTGACGGCACCGTTCGCTTTGGCGATGCAGAGCGTGGCTTTGCCGGTAGAAAAAACGTAGGTCTCGTTCAGGCCTGCAGGCTGCCCGGCATCGAATTCATAATCCACCTTCACCTCCGGCCAGTCGGTCTTGACCACGCCGTATCGGTTCAGCAGAGCCTCCGGGAAAGTCTTGTCGGGGGAAATCTGCACGCGGAAGATGCTCTCGGAGATTACTTCCACATTCATGCTCAGGCCATTGTCGAGCTTGACGTTGCGCGGAGAGCTTGCGAATGCCGATATGGAAAGTACCGCCGAGGCGAGTAAAACAAGAATCCTTTTATTCATATTGTGATTATTCTGCAGGTTTGATATCTGTTCCACCGGAATTGCGGATAACGTTGAGGAGCTTGCGCTTGTTCAACACCACTTTTCCGTTCATGAACTGGGGCAGGTTATAAGAGTAAATCAGTTTCTTATAATAGTTTACCGGGTCTTTCTGAGGCAGCAGGAAGGGCTTCGCCGCCTGGCCGTTTTCATCGATATGCCCAAGATATAATTTCGTGTAAAGGCCGTCGTCGCGGCGGGAGCTGAATACCATCCAGCGGCTGTTGCTGCTCCAGGTGTGGAAACTGTCCACACTGTCGGAATTGATGCCCTCCAGCGGCCCGGCCTCGCCGGTGGCGAGATTTAGAATCCAAAGGTCCGCATCCTGGTGCCAGATAGGGAAGTTGCCATATTCCTGAAGGGTAAAGCAAAGATATTTGCCATCGGGTGAAACGCGGGGGAAGGATGCGCTCTTTCCCATCGCAGGGGCGTCGAACACGGTTTCCAGAGCGTCCCCGAAGCTTCTGGTGGCGGCATCGAAGGCTATGCGATAGATTCCGTATTTTGCCTGGGCGAATTTGTCCGGCATAGGGGATACCGCTGCTGCGCTGCAGAAATACAGCCATTTTCCGTCGGGGGAGAAGGAAGGGAAGGTCTCGAAGTAATCCGCGGATTTGGTGAGCGGAGACCACAGGACTTCGTGCTTCGCAGCATCGTACACAACAACATCCGACGCCTCGTCATAAACCTCTATGCGGTTGGGATCACCGGCGTGGAAAACCTGCAGTATCTTATTGGTGGAAAAGGCGACAAAATCTTCCGTAGGATGCCAGAAAGGATAAACCAGGGCACTGATGGTGGAATCGGTCTTGGTATTAAGTTTCTCGATGAAATCGCCGTCGCGCAGGATAGTGCCTCCAAATGCGGCGCGCACGTGGAATACGAACTTGTCAGGATCCCCCCACTGGGGAGTATGGCAGTTCATGCAGTCGCCTCCCGTAAGGGAATTCTCCATGATTGTGCTTTCGCGATAAGATGCAAGTTCCCTCTGGTAGATGCCCATCTGCTGCCATCCCTGGTAGCCCGGAGGGATCAGCCTGTAGGAAATATAGGGGTCTATCGCATCATTACTGACATAGATTCCGAAGGGATCGAAAGCCTGCCATTTGCCATCCTTCTTGACCTGCACGGAGATGGATATGGTGTCGCAGGAGAGCAATTTCTTCCACTGCCTGCGCCCGAAAACCGCCAGATTGCCGCGCATGCGTACTATCTGCCCGTTGGCATAAACGCGGGCCGCTTCTTCGCCAAGATATTCGAAATTGAGAGGCGCAATCGCCGGGGGAATGGTCACTCCGGCATAATCAGGCTCTATTGCGGGCACTCCTTCTATGAGGGGCAGGTCTGCCGGGCATCGGCTGCATGCTCCGAGGAAAAGAAGGATACTCAGTGCTATGATGATCTTTTTCATATCTGGACGGATGTCAAGTAATACCAGAAAGATCCGCGGAAGCGAGCCGGAGCCTTGCCTCCGTTCTGCAGGGATGCCTGCTTGAACGCCTCGAAGCGGCGTATGGTTTCGTGGGTTACACCGTGATCGAGGCACCATTCTTCACTTAACTGGTTGATGTTGCCCACATTGCGGAGATACTCGCTTTGGAAAAGGACCGCTTCCTGAACAGTCGCGGGCAGTTCCTGCAGGGCAGGGCTTCCGTAGAAACGATCCACTATCTGGCAGACCGAGTTCATGTCTTTCGCGAGCATCAGGAAACTCAAGGCGTACTGCATGGCCTGTGTATCCGAAGGATTTGCTTCCAGTATGCGGTAGAGCTCGGTCATCGGATCCCCGAACATCGCAAAGCCCTGTTCAGGGAAACCCCTGCGTCTGGTGGAGTAGAAGACGTCATCTTCTATTGCAGCCTCGTTCCAGAGGAAGCGGCGCTGCTGCTTTGCCCATCGGCGGTAATGAGGGGCCTTCTCGAGGATGGTCAGGTATTTGTCGGCAACCCCGTAAGACCCGCGCAGTATTTCTATGACCGCATTCATTTTAAGCATCGCGGGGCAGATTCCGTTCAAAGACAGCAGCAAGTTGAAAGACACGTCCTGCGCTGCGGCAACATTGCCCATGGCGAACATGATATGAGCCTGGGTCACATCCACACCGCGTTCTTTATGGGTCATTATCAGGGACATAGGGCCTCTCTGGTCGTATTTGAACAAATCATCGCATAATTTTCCCTGATACGAGAGGGCCATGTTGAGGTAATTGGCCGTAATGGGAAGCCATTCCTGTTGTTTGCAGTACTTGATGAGGCCGTCCCAGTCTTCGTTCACGGTATAGTATTCAAATCCATACAGGGTTGCTGTTTGCTTCTGGTAGAACTTGTTGACTATGCCGATACTGACGGGCGCCGCCGCAATAAGCAGCACACAGTTTAGAAGCAGGATCCGGGATTCTTTCAAGGGAAGCAAGTCTATAATTCCGGCAATAAGCGCCACTGCCGGAAGCGCTATCCACGGTGCCCAATGTACGAAGGGCATGGCAGCGTCCAGATCATAGAAAAGGGCGGGGGTGATAGCGTCCTTGAAAGTGGGCACCCAAGCAAAGCCGTATGCCATCAGGCCGCAAACCAGCGCCACAGCAATGTTGATTGCGGAAGCGAATCTTCCCTTTAAGCAGTCGCTGATGAAAGCTGTTACGGCGAAAACCAGCGCTGCAGGCCCGGCGGCGAGATAAAGAACAACGGTGATAAGCACGCC